>NZ_DALZDK010000001.1:0-25512 GCF_031978665.1 Niallia sp.
TGGCGTCTACGTGTATTCAGGCTGCTCCATATTTCCTACTAATTCATTTTTTCTTGAATAAAATATTTTTTAGGAAATAGCCTTTAAAAACGAAGTGAAATGAATGAAGCGGAAGACACTCTACTCCTGCGGGAAGTAGAGCAATGACCCCACAGGCTTTAGCCGAGGAGCCTTAGGTTGCTCCTCGACGCTTCGTGTGTCTGTAGCGTAATGGAACGAATTAGCTTTTTACAGTTGACTAATTTTAAAAACATAAATAATCAGTATATGAAAGGAATTTTTATTTAAAAGCTAAATTAGAGATTGTTCGTCATTACAGATTTGCTATTTAGTTTTGTCCCTACTTTTTTCGATAACATAGCTTTGATAGAATCACTCGGTATGCATAAATATACTTTTTTTATTATGTTTACACATTTTTTAGTAGATTTTTTATAGAAAATTGGTAAACTAGTAATGTATATATATAGAAGGGTGCGAAAATTATGAAACAAATCATCTTAGATGCAATTAATGAAAATGAATCCAAATTTAGAAATATTAGTATTTATATCGGCGAAAATCCAGAATTAGGTCATGAAGAGTTTAAGGCATGCAAAATATTGACAGATACATTAAAAGAACATGATTTCCATGTAGAAATAGGAATATGTGACTTAGCAACTGCATTTAAGGCAACTTACGATAGTGGTAAAGAAGGACCGGTAATTGGTTTTATGGCAGAATATGATGCATTGCCAGAATTGGGACATGCTTGTGGCCATAATTTAATCGGAACAATGGGGATTGCTGCAGGAATTGGTCTTAGCAAGGCATTAGCGGAAACAGGCGGAAAAGTTATTGTTTACGGTACGCCAGCTGAAGAAACAAGAGGCGGAAAAGTGACAATGGCGGAAGCTGGGATTTTTGAAGAACTAGATGTAGCTATGATGGTTCATCCATTAGATAACTATATGAAGAGTGGTGATTCTCTTGCGATGGATGCCATTCAGTTCGAATTCTTCGGAAAATCCGCACATGCTGCCGCAAGCCCTCATTTAGGAATTAATGCACTAGATGCTGTATTGCATACTTTTAACAGCATCAATGCTTTAAGACAACATATAAAGCCAGATGCTCGGATTCATGGAGTAATCACAGAGGGCGGAAAAGCAGCTAATATTGTTCCAGACTATGCAGTAGCACAATTCTATGTTCGTGCAGGAAAACGGGAAGATGTTAATATATTAGTAGAAAAAGTCAAAAAATGCGCAGAAGGAGCAGCTCTACAAACAGGAGCTACCGTTAAATCTAGCTTTTATGAATTTTCATACGATGATATGATTACAAATAAAACATTATCGGATGTGTTTACAAACCAACTTATCTCTTTAGGCGTGGAGGAAGCAGAAATTCATGAGCAAAGAGATGGTTCTGGATCTCTTGATATGGGGAATGTTAGTCAAGTAGTTCCATCCATCCATCCGTATGTGAAAATTTGTAATGAAACATATGCTTGTCACACACATGAATTTAGAGAAGCAGCCATGACCGACCAAGGAAGAGATGCTATGATTTTAGGCGCAAAATCGATGGCACTTACGGGCTTGGAAATCTTAACAAATAAAGAGTTGTTAGAAGCAATTAAAGAAGAGTTTTTCCAAAATAAACGATAATTGATGCGACTTTTCCCTTTCTTTTTACATGCTGAATGTAGAAGAAAGGGTATTTTTTTGTGTCAATTAAGGCGTATTTATGACAAATCGACCACTTTCAAAATATATAGAAATGTTTCATTTATAATGAATAAGTCCTATATCTATTTGTAAAGGGGTTACAAATCAACCATGAGAAAAAAATTGGCACTATTACAAAATGGCATCACAATAAAAAAGAGATTATACTTAAGTTTTTTTGTTCTATTAATTATTCCTACCATATTTATCGGTGCATTCTCTTATTTCAATTCAAAAAAACAACTAGAGCACGAAATGGAGGACAATGCATTTGAACAGATTCAACAGATAAATACGAACATTACAACAGAGTTATCTACTAAAATGGAGCATGTAAATAAGCTTCGGAAGGAGTGGGGGCAACCAAACAAATCTGTATCAAATGATATTATTAAAGCAACGCTAGAAAACTACCAATACTTCTATGATGATATTGACAGTATATTTTTTGCTACGAAACAAGGACAATACATACAAAAGCCAGAAGGCAAAGTTGCGGCAAATTATGACCCGACTGCAAGTGAATGGTTTATTGAAGCAGAGGAAAATCCAAATAAAATTTATATTTCAGATCCTTATATATCTGCAAGTACAAATGAAATGGTTGTTACGATTGCTGGCAGTACCGAAGATCGACAGAATGTAGTCGGGTTAAAGATTAAGCTGAGTGCCATACAAACATTTGTGAATAATATCACAATAGGCGAAAAGGGGTATGCTTTTTTAATAGATGAAAAAAATGCGTATATGGCACATCCAACTGAAAAAATTGGCGAAAAAGGATCAGCAAGCTATATTCAAAAGATGTCTTTAAAAAAAGAGGGGGCATTTACATACAGCCTAGATAATAATGCTCAAAAGCTTACCTATCTCACCAATGAGCTAACCGGTTGGAAGATTGCCGGTTCCATGTATTCAAAAGAGGTTTCCGATGCATCTTTTCCTATCTTAAAAGCATCCTTCTGGGCTATTATCGTTTTCTTAATCATAGGATCTATTCTCATTTTCAATAATATCCAGTCGATCCTTAAACCACTAAATCAAATGAAAGTAAAAGCCGCACTTGTTGGAAAAGGAGATTTGACACAAGAAATAGAGGTAATTAGGGCAGATGAAATCGGACATTTAACAAAATCCTTTCAGCAAATGCAAGAAAATTTAAAGCGATTAATCAAACATATGGAAAAAAGCATTATTCAAGTCGCTGCATCTAGCGAAAATCTTACGGCTAGTTCATCTTCATCGACAAAGGTAGTGGAAGATTTAGTGTCTGCAACACAGGAAATAGCTTCGAGAGCTGAATATCAAAAGCAGGAAAGTGAAACAAACATAACAAATTTAAAAAAAATTACGGAAAGAACAGGACTAATCAGAGAGAATTCTCTGTATTTGTCAAAATTAGGTTCCACAACTGTAGAGAAAGCAAAAGAAGGCGAATTTGCAATAAATCAGGCAGAATCACAAATGCAGTTAATTGTCGATTCTGTCATTAAATCAGATAAACAAATAGAAGCACTAAGTAAGCGTTCCAAAGAAGTAGAATCTATTATTCAATTAATAAGTTCTATTGCTAATCAAACGAATCTTTTAGCATTAAATGCAGCGATTGAAGCAGCTAGAGCAGGAGAAAATGGGAAAGGGTTTTCTGTTGTGGCAGAAGAAATTAGAAAATTAGCAGAGACAACCCATCATTCCGCAGCAGAAATTGAACATTTAGTGAAAGAAATCCAGACAGACACCCATTCCACTATAGATACGATGACTCTTGTCCACAAGCAAGTTAATGGTGGTCTTTCTGTTATGTCATCGGTGAAAAAGAAATTTCATGCTATATCTACAAGTATGAATGAAACTGCACCGATTATTGATGAAGTTACTATTTCCTCTGAAGAGGTTTATAAACATATCAGAACCCTTGCCAAAACCTTTGAAGCTTTACATGTTTTAAGCAAACAGAACGCCGAATTATCAGAAGAGATCTCTGCATCTACTGAAGAACAGCTAGCATCTTTTGAAGAAGTTCATGCTATTGCTTTGAGCCTTGCTGAAACTGCTGACTATTTAAAAACATTAATCACACAATTTCGTTATTAATTTAGTCTAAGTTGCTTATAGAAATGATCAAAATTAATATGGTACAGTATTCATACACGTAAACTCAGTCTGCATGTATTTGCAACAAACTTTACGTATACAATGTTATTTAAAAGCCAACGATTCATCGTACTTATTTCTATATAGGCTTGAAAATTCATTTTTCTGGGTAATATTACTTCATACAAAAGCTTAACTTATGTAAGAAAAGCTAGATTTTATTGGAGTGGGAGAAATGATATATGGAAAATAAAACAATGATGCAGTTTTTTGAATGGCATTTAGTTGCTGATGGACAACATTGGAATCGTCTGAAAGAGCAAGCAGCTGAATTAAAGGAGGCAGGTATTGACTCTGTTTGGATCCCGCCTGCTACAAAAGGAGCTTCCAAAGAAGACAATGGGTATGGAGTTTATGATGTATATGATTTAGGGGAGTTTGATCAAAAGGGAAGTATCCGAACAAAATATGGTACGAAGCAGGAATTGCTTGAAGCAATAGAAGCATGTCATAATGTGGGAATCCATGTTTATGTCGATGTCGTGATGAATCATAAGGCAGCGGCAGATGAAAAAGAAATCTTTAAAGCCGTTGAAGTAAATCCTGAGAATAGAGAAGAAGAAATTTCAGAGCCACATGACATAGAAGCATGGACAAAATTTACCTTCCCAGGACGAGGGAATAGGTATTCTGCATTCAAGTGGAACTTCCAGCATTTTAATGGAACAGATTATGATAACAAAGCAAAAAGAGCTGGCGTCTTCAGAATTCTCGGTGATAATAAGATGTGGAATACAAATGTAGATGATGAGTTTGGAAATTATGACTATCTGATGTTTGCCAATATTGATTATAATAATGAACTCGTTCAGAATGAGATGATTTCATGGGGAAAGTGGCTCTACAAGACACTAAATTGTGATGGCTACCGATTAGATGCAATCAAACATATTAATCATTCCTTTATTAAAAAATTTGCCACTGCCTTATTAGAAGAAAAAGACGATTTTTATTTTGTAGGGGAATTTTGGAAAGCAGATATTAATGAATGTCAGGAATTTTTGCAGCAAACGGACTATAAAATCGATTTATTTGATGTTCCTCTTCATTATAAATTGCACACCGCTTCTCTCGAAGGCAGCAATTTTGACCTCTCTACCATTTTTGACGGAACATTGGTGAAGGATAATCCCCTTAATTGTGTCACCTTTGTTGATAACCACGATACACAGCCAGACGAATCACTAGAATCTTGGGTGGAAGACTGGTTCAAGCAAATAGCCTATAGTCTTATTTTACTGCGAAAGGATGGCTATCCAACCATCTTTTATGGTGATTATGTTGGAATTGGCGGTGAACATCCAATTGAAGGGAAAAAGGCTGCCATTGACCCCTTACTGTACGTACGGAAGAAAAAGGCATACGGCAAGCAAGATGATTATTTTGATGATGCCCATGTAATTGGCTGGGTACGCCATGGAGAAGCAGAAATAGAAAGATCCGGTTGTGCTGTCATCATCTCTAATAATGAGGAAGGCAGCAAAAAAATGTTTGTCGGCAAATCCCGAAGTGGGGAAGAGTGGATTGATTTTACTAATACACGAAAAGATCGTGTGAAGATTGGCGAGGATGGATATGGTGATTTCCCTGTAGATGCACAAAGTGTATCTGTTTGGGGATTAGCCGAATAAAAGTTGGCCGATTCTATAAATTTCAGAATGAAAAAAAGACGCTCTTAAAGCTGGCTTCTTTTTTTCATTCAATAAATGTTCGTATTTCTAAAATGTGAAAAATTATGTCTATATATTTTCAGAAAAATGATTTATAGTTTGAATACATGGTTACTAACATTATGTATTTTGCTTTTTTTCATCTTCCCTACAAAAGAGCTACCATTAATATGTGAAATCCGGATAGTAATTGTGAGCCAATTAAAAACAACATTTTGCTAGGAAGAAAAGAATAATTTTACAATCCCTTGAAAGCCAAAATACAAACCAAACAAAACTAAAGAAACACCTGAAATAACAGATATTGCTCTTAATGTTCCAAAAGTTAGAAAACGTCTAAATCCGTTTGTTAATGCAGCAACAATAAGATCCCATAAAGTAAGACCTAGAAAGATCATGCTGCTATAAACCAACAAAGAACTAGTGCCATTTTCTTCCGCAGTTTTAGCTAACACAGAACCATAAATGCCCAACCAAAACAAAATAGATAACGGACTGGTAATAGACATAATAAAACCAGTTAAAAAGCATTTAAACAAGGAATCTTTCCCCCTGAGGGAATCAAGCGTCAGCTTTTGAGCACCAATAATACTTTCCATCCCCGCATAAATTAAAACAAATCCGCCAAAAAGCCACAGGAATATTTGTATGATATCTATCTCAAGAAAATGTACCATGCCAATATACACCATTATCATAAAAATCCCATCGGCAAGCATCGATCCAAAACCAACAATCCAAGCATGCCAAAAACCATTTTTTATTCCTTTATCAATTCTCGCAGAATTTACCGGACCAATTGGTGCAGCTAATGTAAACCCTAACAAGATATAGCTTAGTAAAATGGTAAAACTGAACATTCGTCTCTCCCACACCCTTTCTTGTACATGCTATGTAGGAGTGATGGATGATATGTGGTTTTTAATTTGAAAAGTTGAGAAGACTGGCTCGTATATTGTTAAACAAGACGCTATACTAGAAAAAAGGAGGCTTCTGCATGTATATTTTAAAAACAAAAGAGACAGATCAAGATATCGTTGAATTTATAGAATCTTCATTAACCAGTAAAGCGAAAAAAGAGGATGCTTATAAACTAATAGACATTTTTGCCGAAATTACTGGTTTACCGCCAAAGATGTGGGGAGCAAGTATTATTGGCTTTGGTACATACCACTACAAGTATGCATCCGGACACGAGGGAGATGCACCTATTGTTGGATTTTCGCCAAGAAAAGCAAGAATTAGCCTTTATTTAACAACTGAGGAAGAAACAAGAGCCTTTTACTTGGATAAAATCGGGAAACATAAGGCAGGGGTAAGCTGTGTTTATATTAATAAACTTGCAGATATTAAGGAAGATATCTTAAAAGAATTTATTGCAAGATCGACCGAATTAATTCGGGAAAAATATCAAGTAAATGATAAGAATTAAACGCATATTTTAACCCTTCCTTCTTCATAATAAAGAGGAAAAAAGGAGGGTTCAAAATGGCGAAGAAAAACAAAAAATCGGATCCACAACAAAAGAATAAAAAAGGATTTGATTCTGCAGTGCTAAATGAAGAATTTGCTCACGAAATGGGAAGTGCCGCTACCAATAAAATTCATAAAGATAAAGCAAAAAAAGAAAAAGCATCCAAAAATAACGGGAAATTTAACGGATAAAAAGAAAGTACGAGTAGTATAGCTGCTCGTGCTTTTTCTATTTATCCTTCTTTTATAGCGATCCAAAGAACTCCTAATAGATTAATTCCTTTTACTTACCGCTCATATTAGCATATAATAATATACGCGAAAAAGATTCGAGAACTGATATATATGAACAAGGAGAATTAAAATGATCGTAAAGAACGAACAAGACATTAATGGTCTAAAAGAAATTGGTAAAATTGTAAGCATCATCAGAGAGGAATTAATTAAAAAAACAGTACCAGGAGTGACGACAAAAGAATTAGATGATTTAGCAGGCAAGCTTTTTGCTGAACATGGTGCAATTTCAGCTCCACAAGATATGTACGATTTTCCAGGATATACTTGTATATCTGTAAATGATGAGGTTGCCCACGGAATTCCAGGAGAGCGTGTCATTCAAGAAGGAGATTTAGTAAATATTGATGTATCAGCAAGTAAAAATGGTTATTTCGCTGATACGGGAAAATCATTCGTTGTCGGAAATGGTGACCCTAAACTAATCAAACTTTGTGAAGTTGCACAAGAAGCATTTGAAGAAGGACTTAAATGCTTTAAGCCTGGAGCAAAGAAGAATCGTATCGGAAAATTTGTTTACAACACAGCAAAAAAGAACGGATTTACAGTAATAAAAAATTTAACTGGTCACGGAATAGGTACTTCCTTGCACGAAAAACCAGATCATATCCTAAATTATTTCGACTCATGGGATACTGACCTTCTTCGAGATGGAATGGTTATCGCGTTTGAACCATTTATTTCAACAGGTTCAGAGGAAGTTTATGAAAAAAACGATGGCTGGACATTCTCTACAAAAGAAAAAAGCTTTGTTGCACAATACGAGCATACCGTTATCATTACAAAAGATAAACCGATTATTACTACTTTATAAGTTCTATCACCAAGCTCTGTTCATCAAACAGAGCTTGGTTTGCTTTCTCCACTCCAACGAACTCCATTTATTAATATCCTGTAATGTAAAAAAGAGCATGTTTGGTAATAGCATATGCATTCTATAATAATGTTTTAAAACCAATCATGTATGATAATTATGAATTAATCGATAGTTCGCTCTATTTGTTTTTCCATTGACATTGCTTAGCGTATCTAATAACCTAGTACATGTAATTTCATAACAAAAATCCTTATCAGCTCAAGATGAGGTAGAGGTCGCGATTTTTAAAAGTAAAAAGAGGGAGAGCCAGAGAGCTTTTGGATTGCTTTTGAAAGGAAAAATCGCCGAAGCACTATTATACTCTGATAATAGTAGCTGGGACTGCAAGCGAATAGGTGCAGGACTGTCATAGGATCTTACTATGGTGAACTATCCTTTTTATCTGATGGTGTTTTCTACCTTCACATCATTTTAAAGGTGTGTTTTTTTATGCTTTGAAAATAATAAAAATACATTTTAATGTATACAGATATAAGGCTTCAAAGTAAATCTCCTATGTCATACGTGAGCAAATACATCTTAAAGGAGAAAACAATGAATTCAAAAGGGACATTAGGATTAGGGATATTAATATCCTTAGTTGTTGGTAATATGGTAGGCTCGGGAATCTTCATGCTTCCTCGATCATTATCGGAAGTAGCAAGTCCAGCAGGCGTTGTTCTAGCATGGATATTAACGGGATTCGGTGTGTTAGTAACTGCATTAGTATTTGGAAATTTGGCTATTCGAAAGCCCAATTTAACGGGTGGACCGCAAATTTATGCGAAGGAATTATTTAGACCAGGTTCAACAAAATCTACATTATCTGGATTCATGTCTACATGGGGGTATTGGATTGGTAATCTAGCTGGTAATGTCGCTATTATCACTACTTTTGCTGGATATTTATCAACCTTTTTCCCAATTTTAACAAGCCAAGCTATTTTATTGCATATAGGTTCTTTCACCCTTTATGTAGGAAATGCATTAACCTTTCTTGTCTGTACGATTTTATTATGGGGAACACATTATATTATTTTAAACGGATTGGAAAACGCCGGTAAATTAAACGTTATTGCGACAGCATCAAAGGTTATTGGCTTTATGTTATTTATCATCATTGCTTTATTTGCCTTTGAATCAAGCAATATACTACCCTTTGCAGAACCAAAAATAAATGCAGCTGGGCATTCAGTTGGATTATTTGGCCAAATCAATAGTGCCGCAATTACAACATTATGGGCATTTATTGGCGTGGAATCAGCAGTTGTTTTTGCTTCCAGAGCGAAGAAACAATCTGATGTAAAAAAAGCAACCATATATGGTCTTTTGATTGCTTTAGCTATCTATATTGGAATTAGCACCCTTGTAATGGGCATTCTTACACAGGATCAATTAGTTGCTTCCCAAAAACCTTTAATTGATGCAATTGAAGCAGTACTTGGTCCCATTGCAGGCAAAGTGCTCGCAGCTATTGGGTTAATTAGTTTGTTCGGTTCTACGATTGGCTGGATCATGTTAAGCGCAGAGGTACCTTATGCAGCTGCAAAACAAGGAATATTCATTCCTGCTTTTTTAAAAGAAAATAAAAAGGGGATACCAACATTCTCTTTAATTATAACGAATATTTTAGGACAATTATTTATTTTCTCCACTATTTCAAAAAGCATATCACAAGCATTTGATTTTATTATTTATATTGCAACACTAAGCTATCTGGTTCCTTATTTAATTTCAACCATCTTCCAATTGAAATTAGTTATTTCTGGTGAAACATATAACACATTGAAGGAAAGAATTGTGGACTTTGTCATAGGATTCCTTGCAACGATCTACTCTATTTGGGTAATTATCGCTGGAACTGCAGATATTAAAACATTTAGCTTTGGGGTTTTATTGCTATTGAGTGGAATTCTTTTCTATAAGCAACTTAATAGAGGAGAGGAAAAAAAGAAATCTTTATAATATGGAGATAGATCCTGATAAAGCAAACAACCATTGTTTACTTTATCGGGATTTTTTTAAGAGAATATGCTAAAGTGATTCACTCACAGTAGTTTCATCCCATTCCACTTCATGCTCCTTCGCAAGCTTATCTAATTCATTCATGTACTCACGAATGAGCGTGCGCGCTTCCTCAAGCATGGCATTGGCTTCTTCCACAAGCGTAATATCCTGTGTTTCTAACGCTGTAAGTATTTTGACAAACGCATTATACTGTATATCAGCGCCCTTTATATATATTTCATGGATTTCTCTAACCTCGTCTGTTTCGACTTTCACCCTATTTAATTCCTTAATAAATTCATTATAATTCGGGATAACCGTTGTTTGGATAGTATCATACATCGTCCAATCATCGGTATAATTAAGTCCAGATACAGAATCATATGCGGACACAGCCTTAGCCTCTAATTCAAAGGCTGTCGTCATATCCTCATTAACATATTGAAGCAGATCCTCTTGAACTGGGTCAGTGGAACAAGCTGTAATCAGAAATAGAAAGGGAATTAAGATAATTTTAATAACTTTTTTCACTACTTCACCTCCTTCTCCTTACTGTATGAAGGAGTGGAAGTCCACTATGAAAGGAAAATCGAAAAGGATGAGCCTAATTTACAGGTCGAAGCATGTCTAAAAAAAGATATGCTTTTTTTAAAAAAACATTTGAATATTCATTCATATTGTTGTATAAATATAATTATTAAGAAACGGATATTAAAGGGGAAAAATTAAGATGAATTATTTTATTACGGAAGAGCTTCCGTCATTTTCTCAGTTTGCTCAATTACATGAGGACAGTGGCTTATTAAAAAGCAAAAAAGGAAATTACACACGGGAACAATTATATAATGCAGCTAACAATAGCTGGTACTCTATCTCTATCTATCATGACCAAAAGCTTATCGCGTTCGGTCGCATGATTTCAGATGGGGTATACCAGTCATTAATCTGTGATGTTATGGTTCACCCAGACGAACAAGGAAATGGATTAGGAAAGCAAATAATTGAGAAGCTGGTATCTAAATGCCAACAATCAGGCATTCAATCCATTCAATTATTTTCCGCAAAAGGTAAGCATCCTTTTTATAAAAAATTAGGATTCGTGGAAAGAGAACAAGATGCTCCTGGCATGTCTCTTCCCCTTTAAGGAACCACATTATTGATGTGGTTTTTTGCATTTTCTCATGCATAACCATCCTTTATCTGGCAAAACTAGTTAAGTACATAAAAAGGAGGTATGCGAAGGTATGAAAGAAGAACAAGGTAAAGATCAACATCAGGAAGATGAATTAACGAATCGGCAAGGTCATCCTGTTACAGACAATCAGAATGTTAGAACAGTTGGGAATCGTGGTCCAACGACATTAGAAAATTATGATTTTCTTGAAAAAATAAGTCACTTTGACAGAGAAAAAATACCGGAAAGAATCGTTCATGCTAGGGGTGCAGGTGCTCATGGCTATTTTGAGAGCTATGGCACTGTTGGAGACGAACCTATTTCTAAGTACACTCGCGCAAAGCTTTTCCAAGAAAAAGGGAAGAAAACGCCCTTGTTTGTCCGCTTTTCTACCGTGGTACATGGATTGCATTCCCCTGAGACCTTGAGAGACCCACGAGGTTTTGCCATTAAATTTTATACAGAAGATGGGAACTGGGACTTGGTTGGGAATAACTTAAAGATTTTCTTTATTCGTGATCCATTAAAGTTCCCTGATATGGTACATTCCTTTAGACCAGACCCTGTTACAAATCTATCTGATCCAGAAAGAATGTTTGATTTTCTATCCCAAACTCCTGAATCTATGCATATGATTACCTTTTTATTCTCGCCATGGGGAATTCCTTCAAGCTATCGCCACATGCAAGGCTCCGGTGTGCATGCCTATAAATGGGTTAATGAAGAAGGTAAAGGAGTATTAGTAAAATACCATTGGGAGCCTAAACAAGGGATTAAAAATTTAACGCAAAAGGAAGCCGATAAAATTCAATCGATGAATTATAGTCATGCCACACAAGATTTATATGAAGCGATTGAAAATGGTGATTACCCTGAATGGGAATTATTTGTGCAAATCATGGAGGACGGGGAACATCCTGAATTAGATTATGATCCACTTGATCCTACTAAATTATGGTATAAAGAGGATTTTCCATGGTTGCCAGTAGGAAAAATGGTTCTTAATAAAAATCCAGAAAACTATTTTGCTGAAGTAGAACAGGCTGCCTTTGGTACAGGAGTGCTTGTGGATGGATTAGATTTTTCTGATGACAAACTGTTACAGGGACGAACTTTCTCTTATTCTGATACACAAAGATATCGGGTCGGATCCAACTACCTTCAATTGCCAATTAACAAACCGAAGAAACATGTCGCGACCAATCAAGAAGGCGGTCAAATGGATTTCCGAACTGAATTTAGCAAACATCAAAACCCTCATATTAATTATGAGCCATCTACAATTGGTGGGTTAAAAGAAGCGAAAAACCCTGGCAAAGAGCATGAGCCTTATGTAGAAGGAAAACTTCAAAGAGAACCGATTTCAAGGGAAAATAATTTTGGGCAAGCTGGGGAAACCTATCGCAGATTTACTGATTTTGAAAGAGACGAATTAATTTCTAATCTTTCGAGCGCTTTAGCAAGTTGCCGAAAAGAAATCCAAGATATCATGATTGAAAGCTGTTCAAAATGTGATCCCGATTACGGAAAAAGAATTGCAGAAGGCATTAAAAAGGTAACAGAATCCAATCAAGAAAAAATGGATAAAGCAGTAGGTGAAGCAGAAAGCATGTCACACCCTTCTGATCCATATTGATGATTGTAAAATAGAGGCTGCCCAGATGGGTGGTCTTTTTCTAGTGGTGTGGTAAGGATAAGGAGGTTTGCTTGATATCCAAGCTGATTTGGCTGATATAATAGAAGTTTGGCTCATAAACAAGTTGGTTTGGCTGATATCCTATTATATACCTTGCCACTATTCTAAATCATCCGCATAAACTCTATTTCAAAACACTTTAAAACATTTTTCAACTCAAATCCCCCTAATTATTGACATACAACAGGAAAGTATGATATTAAATTAATAGATTAGCACTCATAAGCGTTAAGTGCTAATATTATTACATAGGAATGAATAGAAAGGGTGTACAAAAATGATCGAAACGAAAGAATTTAAAGCGGAATCAAAACGATTATTAGAGATGATGATTAACTCCATTTATTCTCAGCGAGAAGTATTCTTACGTGAGTTAATATCGAATGCTAGCGATGCGATTGATAAAATTTATTATAAAGCGTTAACAGATGACACCATTAATTTTGAAAAAGACAATTATTTTATTAAAATAACTGCAGATAAAGAAAACCGGACGTTAACTATTTCCGATACCGGGATTGGGATGACAAAGGAAGAGTTAGAAGCGAATTTAGGTACAATTGCCAAAAGTGGTTCTCTTGCTTTCAAAATGGAAAACGAAGCAAAGGATGGACATGACATTATTGGTCAATTCGGAGTTGGTTTCTATGCTGCGTTCATGGTAGCAGATGAAGTAACAGTGATCACCAAATCATTGAATAGCGATACTGCCTATAAATGGATCTCAAAAGGCGCAGATGGCTATACGATTGAAGAAACAAATAAAACAACAATCGGTACAGATATTATCCTCACAATAAAAGAAAATACAGAAGAAGATCAGTATGATGAATTTTTAGAAGAATATCGTTTAAAATCAATTATTAAAAAATACTCTGATTTTATCCGTTATCCAATTAAAATGGAAGTTACTTCTAGCAAAGTAAAAGAAGGTACAGAAAACGAATACGAGGAAGTTACAGAAGAACAAATCATCAATAGCATGGTTCCTATTTGGAGAAAGAATAAGAGTGAATTAACAGAAGAAGACTATCAAAACTTTTATGAAGAAAAACGCTATGGGTATGATAAACCATTGCAGCATATTCATGTTAGTGTAGATGGGGCGATTCGCTATAATGCGATTCTTTACATTCCAGAGAAAACACCGTTTGACTATTATTCAAAAGAATATGAAAAGGGATTAGAGCTTTATTCAAACGGTGTCTTAATTATGGAGAAGTGTGCAGACTTACTACCTGACTACTTTAGCTTTGTAAAAGGTATGGTCGATTCAGAAGATTTATCTCTTAATATTTCAAGAGAAATGCTCCAGCATGATCGTCAGTTAAAGCGAATTGAAAAGAACTTAACAAAGAAGATTAAGAGTCAGCTCCTTAGCCTTCTAAAGGACGAAAGAGAAAAATACGAATCCTTCTATGAATCCTTTGGAAGACAAATTAAGTTCGGTGTATATAATGATTTCGGAATGAATAAAGATATGCTGCAAGACCTTCTATTATTCTATTCATCTAAAGAGAAAAAATTAGTGTCATTAGATGAATATATTGAAAGAATGCCAGAAGATCAAAAATTCATATACTATGCAGCTGGTGATTCAATTGATCGTATTGAAAAGCTTCCACAAACAGAATTAGTTGCAGATAAAGGCTATGAAATCCTGTATTTAACAGATGATATTGATGAATTCGCGATAAAAATGATTGCCAATTATAAAGAAAAGGAATTTAAGTCTGTATCTAGCGGTGATTTAGGTCTTAACCAAGAAGAAGAAAAAGAGGAAAAAGAAGCAACAGAAGAAAACAAAGCGTTATTTGATTATATGAAGGACATTCTTTCCGATAAGGTAAAAAGCGTAAAAGTTTCTACTCGCTTAAAATCACATCCTGTTTGCTTAACTGCAGAAGGAGAAGTTTCAATCGAAATGGAAAAAGTTCTAAGCATGATGCCAGATAATCAAAACATTAAAGCAGATAAAGTTCTAGAAATAAACAAAAACCATGAAATTTTCCAAGCATTAAGAGAGGCATTTGAGAGTGATAAAGATAAAGTAGCCCTCTATACAAACCTTCTTTATAACCAAGCGTTGTTAATCGAAGGACTATCTATCGAGGATCCTGTTGCATTCACCAATAATATATGCCAACTAATGAAATAGAACAAAGTTAAACCGCTCTTTTAGATAGGAAAGAGCGGTTTTCCCTCTTTAAACTTCCCAATATTTCCATTCGTAAAAAAACCTCTTCACCCTAAAAAATTTTTGTTTTACTATTTAAAACGAAACCGCTATACTTAAAAAAAACAATTAGAGATGGGGAACTATAATATGGCAGAATTAAAAGGAATAGAGATGTTGACGATTAAAAAAGATTCCTTTGTCATTCACCCAACCCTTATATGGGATGAAAAACAAACTTTATTAATAGATACAGGAATGCCTGGTTATATGGAAGACATAAATTTAGTCATGGCCAAGGTAAATAAATCATTGGAAGATTTAACTGGTATTCTGTTAACACATCAAGATATTGATCACATTGGGAGTTTACCAGAAATATTAACAGCATGTACACAGCATTTAACCATTTATGCACATAAAGAAGATATACCATATATAGAAGGAGAACTACCCTTAATAAAAGCCAATCCTGCCAATTTTAATGAAAAACAATGGGATGCATTACCTGACTCATTAAAATTTATTTATCTTCATCCGCCAAAGGCACAGGTGACCAATTCAGTTGAAGATAGCCAATTAGTATCTATTAATGATGGACTAGAGATTATTCACACACCAGGGCATACTCCTGGACATATAAGCTTATTCCATAAAAAATCGAGAACCTTAGTTGCTGGTGACGCATTAACAGCTATAAATGGTAAACTTCATCTACCCAACCCAGTACATACCCCGGATATGGACCTTGCAATTCACTCGATCGAAAAGTTTCTTACGTATCCAATTAAACAAGTCGTCTGCTACCACGGTGGAATCGTAACCGAAAATGTAATGGAACAATTACATGGTCTTGTAAAATCAAAAACTATTTAAAAAAGATGTCCTATTGGAAAATTCTCCTCCCATGAATAAAGAGAAAGGAGAATATTTCTCATAGGCATCTTTTTTTAATGATGAAAGGATAATTCATTATAAAAAGAACTGAATTCCCCGAATGCCAAAATAGCCACCAAAGAGAAGCAATACAATCCCCGAAATCTTACTGATAATGGTAATTAACTGTTCGGAAACAACGGTTCGGAAAAAACTTGATAAAACAGATACGGTGAGATCCCAAATTGCGACACCAAACAACATACATCCCGTATACAAAAACAATGTACTTGTACTAAAATTATGTATGGTAGTAGCTAATATAGAACCATATATCCCTAACCAGAAGATAATCGATAAGGGATTCATCAGACTCATAAGAAATCCGGTTAAAAAGGATCGAAACATTGAGTTGTTATCTTTACTACTTCTTGTAATTGTATTTGTTTTCGTCATAACCCCTTCGATTCCTGTGTAAATGAGAACGAATGCTCCGAATAGCCATAAAAAGGTTTGTACAATGGGAATATTCGCTAATTTTGCAACCCCGAAGTATACGAGAATTATGAAGAATACATCACCTAAAAGAGACCCTAGCGAGAGCACCCAAGCATGAAGAAATCCATATCTAAGTCCTCTGTTTATAACCGCAGCATTTACAGGGCCAATCGGTGCTGCCAATGATAAACCTAAGGCAATATAATATAAAATACTATCCATCAAAAGATCCCCCTAATATAAACGTCTATATTAAACGTATTCAATAGGAGAAGCCTGTACCACTTATTTAGAAAACTTTTTCAAAAGCAATTATTTGCTGTGCAAAATGAAATAGCTTGTTTCTCTTGGCTTCAAACAAACTCTTTTATCCTTTTCTTCATCTGATTTTCAAATCAGATAGAGATAAATTGATTGGTAGAAAGAATCAAACATTCGTTCTATTTTATACATGTAAAAGTTGTTCATTGAAAACGGAATGTAGAAGGTTGTGGTAAGAAAATGCTTTATCAACGTAAAATATTCAAGCACTAATTGGTTACAACGTAATGCTGTTGCTTCACTCATAGCCTAGTGGGTGTACGTTGACTAATAGACTAATAATGATATAATAGTTAAATAATAGAAAATACAGAAAATACCCATTTGCCTATATAATTATTTTTTTAGTAGGAGACTTAACTATGAATGGTATGATAGATAACGGTACAGCACCTCTTGATTTTTTTCGTATGCTGGTGGAGCATGTCAGTGACTGGATTTGGCAAATAAATGAAAAATGGGAATTTACCTATTCAAACTCCATTGTCGAAGAAATATTAGGATATTCCACCAACGAAATACTCGGGAATTCGATATTTTCTTTTATTAAAATGGAAGAAATAGAATCACTAAAAGCAACTGTGTTGTACGCTAAAGAGAATAATAAAACCTTACAAAATATTGATTTTACGATGATTCACCGTAATGGCCAAGAAGTATTTATCGAAACAAATGCTAAGCCCGTATTAGATGAGCACAATAAAACAATCGGTTATAGAGGCATTAATCGAGATATTACCTTATGGAAGAAAAATCAAGAGCGTCAACAACAATTACTAGATATCATTGAAGCATCCCCAGATTTTATTGCAACAGCTGATAGCTTTGGAAATACAACCTATTTAAATCCCTCTGCCAGATCATTTCTTGGCATTCCAGAAGGAGTAGAGGATTTACAATTAGTCAATGCACAACTATGGACAAATAAATTTGTAGGATTAAAAAAGAGTGAGCTTTCTGCTGAGAAAAGCATTTGGAAGGGAGAAAACATCCTTTCCAACTCATTAGGAAAACAAATTCCTGTATCACAAACAATCGTAAATCATAAAGCTAGCAATCAAAATGTCCACTTTCTTTCGACTATTGCAAGAGATATTTCCGAAAGAAAGGCATATGAAACGATTATAAAACGGCAGGCATTATATGACACACTGACAGAACTGCCCAATCGACGGTATTTGTATAAAACGATTTCAAAATTAATAGAAGATAAGGACGAGGTCCATACATTTGCCTTGCTATTCATCGATATTGATGATTTTAAACAAATAAATGATACGTTAGGTCACAAATACGGTGATCGAGCACTGAAGCTAATTGCTTCACGAATGAAAGGTTCCGTAAGAGAGCATGATTTTCTATGCCGAATAGGAGGAGATGAATTTATTCTCCTAGTTGAAGGCATGAATGCAAAAGAGGAACTAGAAAATTATGCAAAGAGATTACTTTCTATTTTTAAACATCCACTTCGATTGGATAATATACTTCAATCCATTACATGTAGTATCGGAATAAGCATCTATCCAATTCATGGAAAAGATGTAGAAACATTGATGCAAAATGCAGATAAAATTATGTATCATATGAAAAAGCTAGGGAAAAATGGATATCAAATTACACATACAAATGAAGGATGATTCACAGGCAGATGCTTATGAATCTTTTTTTGTAGGTATTTTCACCTAATATAGAAAAACGAAACAAAAAAAATGCATTTTTGCTTGATAAACCTATTGTTTTATAGAATGCTTGCAACTATATTCATATAATGAAAGTTGCAAAATTATCCCAACTCGTCTAACTATTGAAGGATTTTGTAGAATATGATCGAAAAATAATCAAAAAGAATGTATAATAGGTATTTAGGAAAGTAGATTCTGAAAGAGGGAGGATCATTAAAATGGAATGGACTCTAGCCATTTTGTTTATTGCAGCAGCCATTTTGCTAATTACTTCCGTTATTAAAGCAAAACAAACGTCAAAATCAGAGCAACGTGAAATAGATGTAATTCACCTTTCTGTGATGGAAGAAATAGCACAGTTGCAAAAACAAATTCGTAACCTTGAGTTAGACTTGGAAATTATGGAAAAAGAATCTGGCGTTCAACTAGCTTCTAAAGACCGTAAAGTTTTAAGAGAAGTGCTTGACTTGCATAGACGTAAGTATTCAGTTGAAACAATTGCAGCTCAAAAAAAGCTTACTCAAGCTGAAGTAGAAGAGATGTTAGCTCCTTACTTACTTGGAAAAGAAGAAAGGAGAAGTGTTTTACAATGAAACCAACAATAATCACAAGTTTCGCTGCTGGACTACTTTTAGCGACATCTGTTAGCGGCATTGTCTATTTTTCTACGAAAGATGATTCCGTAAAGGCTGGAGCGAACACCAAGGTCGAAAAAGTCGAGACTGACGTAGCCAACACGCCAACAGTTGAAGAAATGAAAGAAATCCTAACAAGCAGCGGTTATGTTGTTCAAACTTCTGAAGAAGCGAAACAAAAAGAGGAAGATGTTGAAAAACAAGCAACTGAATCCAAAGCTTCAGAAGAAAAGACAGACACGAAAGAAGAGGAAGTAAAAGAGGAAGTAAAAACAGTTACTGTTAACGTTTCAAGCGGCATGACTAGCTATGACGTAGGAAGCATTTTACATGATGAAAAGATTATTAAAGAAACTGCTATGCAATTTTCACTAAAAGTAGATAAAAAAGGTGTAGCAGAATATTTAAAGCTTGGATCATTTAAAATTAAAAGTGATATGTCTACTGACGAAATCATTTCCACTATCTTCAAAAAACCGAGCTAATAAAAAAAAGGTTTGTTCAAAAGTGAGTATTCTTTTGAACAAACCTTTTTTTATAAAAAGAGAAAATTAAACATTATAGATTGATTCCCCAAGCCATGTTATACAAGCTTCATAATCTAAAGGGAAGGGAGAATCAAAATATGCAAAAGAGAAGAAGAAAAAAGAATTCGATTAGAATATGTCTGCCAGGTGGTTATCGCTATTGTGGACCAGGTTGCAGCGGTCCTGGTGTACCAATTAATTATGTAGATTCCTGCTGCCAAAAACATGATGAATGTGTTGAAACATATGGTTCCTGCCGATATTGTGATGAAAGGTTACTTCGCTGTGTTCAATCGAAGTTGAGAGAACGAAATCAGGAAGGGAAGACAGCCAGACTGCTTGCTGATTTTATGAGATTTCGGCTTGAAATTAACGGTGGCTGGAGAGGGAATCGTTAATAACTTCCTGATAAAGCTAATATACTGAAGATAAAATGTCTCAAAATAAAGGAGGCAGAAAATGAATTCACCCCATTTTATGGAAGAAAAAAAGAGGTCTAAAGAAAAGCAGAAGCAAAGAAAAACATTAATCATGCTTTTCTTTGCTGGATTATTTGTTGTTTCTAGTTTGTATGTAACCATTCCTTTATTCAATCATTTAGTTGCTACTTATAACATCCATCCGATGGAAAGCGGGTGGAGCAGCAGTATATTTTCCTTTTGCTATGCAGTAGGATTGGCTTTCTTTGGACTACTTTCAATGAAAGTAAAGAGATATCCTCTTATTTTAATATGCTTTATAGGAATGACTATAATCACACCATTAATTTCTTTAGCTCCAAATTATGTGGTTTTTCTTATTTTCAGAGGGCTTCAAGGCTTTTTCGCTGCTTCTTTTGCCCCAAATGCACTTGGATTTGCCTTAGATTGGTTTCCAACAGAAAAAAAGGTGCTTGCTGTAGCCTGGATTAATACTGGATTTTTGCTTGCCGGAATTATTGGTCCATTTATTAGTAGCTCTGTACTTAACATTTGGAATTGGCAAGCAGTTTTTATTGTTTTTGGTGTTCTTTATTTTCTGATGCTGATTTTTATTTTTTATCATTTGCCAAAAACAAGTGCTCCCATCCAAACAGAACATCAGAATATTATGCTACAAATGAAAGAACTATTTAAGAAAAAGCAGCTTTATCTCTGCTATTGGATTACAGTTACATTACTCTTTTCTTATGTTGCCTTATTTACTTTCATCAATCCTTTTCTTCAGGAACGAGCATTTACAACAACGACTATTTTTTATTTAAAATTAGTTGGAATGATTGGCGTCTTTTTTACAGTTGCGGCTAATTTTTTGATCAGGCTATATGGTAGACGAGTAGTGTTACGGTTAGGTCTTATGATTGCAATTATCTCTATATTCTTGTTGCCCTTTTTAGCCTCTAAATGGACGATCGGGTTCTCGATGCTTTTATTTATTGGGGGGATTTCTACATCTATTCCTGCCAATATCGATATCATTCATCAATTGAGCAGTAAACAAAAGAACTTAGCTATTACATGCTATACCGTTATTTTATTTATAGGGGCATCCATTGCTCCGGTGTTTTCTATTTACTTAACAGAAAAGGCTATGATAAATATTGGATTCCTTTCATTAAGCGTTATCCTCTTAAGTTCATTCGTTAGTTCCTTATTCATCCGTCAAAAAAGTCCTCTTGAACATCTAAAATAATAAAGAGTACTTTATGAAATTATGAAACCTAAAAACATGTGATTTTTCATGAAAGGAAAAATCTTTTAGAAAACGAAGTATATTCAGGCTATTAGTTAAAACAAAAAAACACCTTACTTTCACGATGGCTCGTTAGTAAGATGCAGCTTTTTAATGTTTCCATAATACTTCTGTTAGATTACTGTCAAATAAATTCGTATCAATATTGCAGGTTTCATCTTCTATTCCATATTGCCAGCCATAAGCGAGGGAATCTTCTGGAGCATCGACCTTATATGCGGGAGCATCTGCTTCGGTAGTAATCCCAATGTTTGGAGAAGCTGACCATAAATAAGTGTTCTCATTTATTTCTCCCTTATTTTCCACAGCTTTGTTAAAAGCATTTGTCAGTGCCTCTCCAGAATCAAAAATCCCATAAATAGCAGGTTCATAAGAAGATTTGCTAATTTCATCATACCAACCTTCAATAAAGCCAGCATCGACTGGATAGTTTGGCTCGATATCACCAAAGATTGCAACACCATCAGGAGCACCAAGGTCATTAGCTAACGTAATTGCTTTTTTCGCTTCATTTACGCCATTATCATAACCAGTTGCATCAGTAAAGCCATTATAGATAAGAAGTACATCAGCTTTCTTGGAGTGAATTAACTCCATTTGCTCTGTTGTTAATCCATGCGAAACACCATCATTTGTACCTAAATAGCGTGCAACGATTTTCGGATCACCGAAGTTTTCTCTTACACAAGCATAGAAATCTTCCGTTGTTTCACTTGCTGAATCAATTCCCCATAAATAGGAAGTTTCGCTATTATTCTCTGTTTTTTCGTCAGAACTGTTCCCGTTATTAGCGTTATCTTCATTGCCCGCATTATCTTCATTACTATTTGTATCACCATTATCATTATTTGTAGTTTCTTGTTTTCCATTTGTATTAAGTTCATTTGTAACATTCACATCAACAGTTAAATCTAAATCATTTAATATCTGATTTGCTAATTTCGCTTTGTTATTAGAGAGAATATTATTAGTAATCGTATTATTTGTTGTACCATTTACCTGTCCTTTTAACAAATTCTCAATGGCATTATTAATCGTAGCAGATGCTTCATTTTCAGTCTTATTATCAATTTTATTATCAATCGATGCAGCCTTATCCTTGATATCATTACTTACCTTATTTTCAATTGTTGCTTTTGATTCACCACTTACTATATTTTGGATATTATTTGTCACCGAAATATTGACATTTCCTTGGCTGCTTTCCGTTGTAGCCGAACCTTGTGAATTAACTGAATTGCTCGGTTCCTTATCCGCCTCCACACTATTTGTATGAATAAGCAAAACAGTAACAATTCCTGAAAATAGAATCAAGAAAGTAGCAGCTGCTATAAGAAGGTATTTCTTCCAATCCATTCTGTCACACCTTTCCTAATTTACTTACCATATAAAGTATGTAAACTTGACTAATTGGGTGTGGGCTATTTGATGGCAGTAAAAATACCTTCTTAAAGCAATAACCTTTTATAGAATATAACTATTAATTAAAATGTGGTTTTAAAATATCTTTTAATATAGTAGCACTTTGATGGAATTTTTCTTGTTCATCTTCTGCTAGCTCCAATTCAATAACCTCGCGGATACCCTCTCTATTGATAACAGCAGGAACACCTATATAGACATCTTTTTCTCCATATTGACCATCTAAATATGCAGATACGGTTAATACACTATTTTCATTACTTAAGATTGCTTTTGTTATGCGCACAAGCCCCATTGCAATCCCATAATACGTTGCACCTTTTCCTTCAATAATTTTATAGGCAGCATCCCGTACATTGACAAAAATTTCGTCTAAATCCTCCATTTTATAATGGGCTGCTCTTTTCATTAGCTTATAAACGGGAATTCCTGCAACGTCTGCTGAACTATAGGCTGGAAGTTCACTGTCACCATGCTCCCCAATGATATATGCATGCACACTAGTTGGAGCCACTTTAAAGTAATTTCCTAGTAAAAAGCGGAAACGACCAGTATCTAATATCGTACCAGAACCGATAACCTGATTTTTCGGAAGGCCACTATATCGCCAAGTAGCATATGTCAGAATATCTACTGGATTTGTTGCGACCAAAAATATTCCATGAAAACCACTTGCCATTACCTGTTCAACAATCGACTTAAATATTTTTAAATTCTTTTCGACCAGATCCAGACGTGTTTCTCCTGGCTTTTGGTTCGCTCCAGCACATATAACAACTAAATCCACCTCAGCACAATCTTTATACTCGCCATATTTAATGCTTATTGGGTTAGGGGCAAAGACCTTTCCATGGTTGAGATCCATTACGTCTCCATAGGCTTTATCCTTATTAAGGTCAATTAATAATAATTCATCCACAATTCCTTGATTCATTAACGCAAACGCATAACTGGAACCAACAAATCCAGTGCCAATTAAAGCTACACGACTAACTTTATTACTAAGCATGTTTTACTCTCCTTTTGAAGATAATTTAACCATATCGTTTGTTTTTTTATAGAGAATTATGTATCTAACATTAAGGAAGGGGAGGGCAGATGATCTAAACAAAAAAAAGAAGCTCCTGAAAGTTAGCTTCTCTACATGCATTTATTAGCGTTTTCTTTTTTTAGAGTCTGCTGCCAGCGCTGCTTTTTTAACAATCTTTTCAAATTCTACATTTGCTTGAAAAACATCCTCTTTTAATTGACTAACTGATAAAATCTTTCCTTTGCGCCCTTTAATTTTTATTTCCTGATCTACATTGGGTATTTCTTGCCGCAACTGAGTTAAGACATTCGTACTATTTTCAAAAAAGTGAACGGTAACCATCTATTATTTCACTCCTTTAATCGAATTTATCTCATAATAAAATAAATATGATTTCCGAAATAAATTAGAACGAAAAACGATATAGAATTACTGAGGCAACTTTTCTCTACAAATTGACAAGATTTATGAACCAACTTCCTATGAATTCCCTTATAATAATAGAAGAATATATAAAGGTGAGGGAACCGTACATGAAAATTTCCTTTAAAAAAATAGGGGATCCAACAGATAATTTAATTGCATGTTTAAATAAATGGGAAAACGACCCAAAGCTAGTCCCCTTAATCCATCCTTGTCGGAATCAGGGGGATTTAGAAAGCTACGTACTTATAACAAAAGAAGAAATACAACAACGATTAACGAAGTATCATATGTACGCTATTTATCTAGAAAATGTATTGGTTGGAGAAATGAATTACACAGTTGATCCAGTCCATTTGTATAAAAAAGAACGAGGGACTGCGTGGATTGCCATTACCATTGGGGAAGAAATAGCAAGAGGAAGAGGCGTCGGCACCGCTTCGCTAAAATATTTGGAAGAACAAATTAAAAAGCAGGGTTTAAAAAGAATTGAATTAGGCGTATTCGAATTTAATAAAAGCGCTCAAAAATTATATAATAAACTTGGTTACCAGGAAATCGGCAAAAACAAACAATTTACCTTTTACCAAGATAGAATGTGGGATGATATCCGCATGGAAAAATACGTATAAAAAGAGGGAATGTTAGATATAAACTAACATTCCCTCTTTGTTAATATTGTCGATATACATAAGGATCATTTGGCTGATTTATTGGTTTCCATTCTGTAACTTTAAGAATCGGAATGGTTTTCTTGAATGGTTGATAATAAATTGTTTCAAGCTTTCCAGTTACTTGCAACCACTGATCGTTGTCTTTTTTCATATCCTCTGGAATATCAAGAAGCATCCCGAATACTCCAGCATCCGCAATACAATGAATAATCCCAAATCGTAGTAAGAACAGCTGATTATTCATTAAATCTGCTTCGTTATAGGAAAATCCAGTAATGGTAATTTCTCGATCCATAAATTGTCCTGGATAATTATAAATCGTTTCTAAATCAGTCAAAAAATTATCTTCACCTAAAGTAATTTCTTTTAAATCCTCTAGTTTATCCAAGCCTTTATCCATTACTTCCGCATATCCTTCTTCCCCATAATAGCTACTTGTATTTGGCTGCAAGAACTGATGCTGACTATATTCATCGCC
>NZ_DALZDK010000001.1:25536-92308 GCF_031978665.1 Niallia sp.
AAATACAATCCCTTTTTCTCCACTATATTGGAGTCAAGGGTAGCTACTGGAAGCATTAAACCAGTGATGATAGGTAAAATCAAGGTTATAATCGTTAATCCACGTTTCCACCAGCTATTATCTTCATGGGAATGATCGTGGCCGCAATGCTCACAGGTATCTTCATGAGTCTGCTTATCCTTTTTCACATAGTTATAGACACAAATAATAGTAAAAAGAACAAATATATAGATAGCTGATTCTGAAATATACGAATACTTCATATTAATATATTTCGAGATATCGCCAGTTGCATGTAAATGTAAAAATAAATAAGTAAAGCCGATTAACACAAATATCCGTAGCATGATTTTTCACCTCTTTATAGGAAAATTGTTACAAGAAACACAATGATGGTAATAAGGCTTGTTAGTAAGATAACAAACTTAGCTTTAAACGTGCTTAAAAGCATCAATGTATTCTTTATATCTAACATTGGACCAAACACTAGGAAAGCAAGGATAGAGCCTTCAGAGAAGCTGTTTCTAAAGCTCGCTGCCACAAACGCATCTGCTTGCGAACAAAGACTTAAAATAAAGCCAAGTCCCATCATCACCAAATGAGAAGAAGCCGGACCAGTACCTATTGATACAAGGGTAGAGGTCTTAATAAATGTTTGTACTGCCGCTGCGATAAACGAGCCAATAACCAAATATTTTCCAACAGTGAAAAATTCATCTATAGAGTGTTTAAACATCGCTTCGATTCGACCTTTAAACGAGTGATTGTGGGTATGTTCTGGCACGTGATTTTTTAATGGGGATTGCTTCACCGTTTTTTGCAGAGCAAGTCCAACTAGTATCGAACAAACAAGTGCCACCAAAGAGCGAAGAATCACCATCCTCCAGCTATTCCCAAAGGCAACATAGGTTGAGAAAATAACAACCGGGTTAATAATTGGACCAGTCAGCATAAAAGCGATACTTGCTGGTAGCGGAACACCTTTTAAGATTAACCGTCTTGTAATCGGAATAATACCACATTCACAAGCTGGGATTATACTTCCGATTAATGAAGCAAATAAAATCGCAAGAATTGGGTTCTTCGGCATAATTTTTGCGATAAATTCTTCTGAAATAAAAATTTGGATAATTCCAGAAATAAGAACCCCTATTAAAATAAAGGGCAAAGCCTCAATAATGATACTGATAAAAATTGTATTTAATTGTAATAACGTTTCAACATTCATTGTTAATAATACACCTACTTTTTTGGTAAGAATACATGAGTTCATTATTATAAAAAACAATTATTAAAATTAGATGAGAACAAAAGGAAGCCTCATTATTGATACCATTTATTTATTGCAAACGAATACATTAACCCTTACATTAAATAGTAGAGAAGAACAAATAGAAGGGAAGGTGAATGGAACTGAAAGCAAAGCTTTTACTCTTTGTAATGGGGTTGTTTCTTTTGTTATTGTTCGTTGCATGTAGTTCCCAAAATTCAAAAGAATCAAAAGATCTCAAGCCAAGTGAAACAAATCAAGAACAAAAAAAGACTAATCTACCTTCTAAGTATATAACTAGCCTAGTGGAAGATGCAAAAAAAGGAATGACGGATACAAGTACCTTCAACGTATTTACCAGTACCATGAAAGAAGTAAAGAGCCAGTGGGGAGAGCCGCTTCAAACAGACCATGTAGGGAATGGCTATTACGCAACCTATGAAGATAAGGATACCGTATTTGGATATACGGAAAATGGGGAAATTTATGATATTCGTTCTTACAAAAAGCAATTAAATGCAATCTCCTTATCTGAATTAAAAGAAGAATTAGGGGAACCAGTAGAAATTAGAACAGGAGAAGATGAACAAATAATTGTTTATAACCTTGAAGAAGATATTCAGCTTAAGTTTATTATCTTAAATAAAACAGAAAGAGTGGACCATTTATCTGTTTATAATGAAGAAAGACTCGAGCAACATGATTATGTATTAGATATTAAAGGTAACTCAAATCAACTTACAAATAGTGCCTGGCAAACGATGCAAAATTGGAGGAATGAAATTGTGAAATTTAAAGAAAATCAGCCCAATTTATATATAAATGGACGAAACGAAAAGAAGATTTCTTTAACCTTTGATGACGGTCCTGACGAAATTGTTACACCACAAATTATCGGAATATTACAGAATTACAATGTAATAGGGAATTTTTTCTTTATTGGCAGCGAAGCAGAAAAGTACCCACAGGTAGTCAAGAACGCCTATGAAAATGAAAATTTAATATTAAGCCATAGCTATCACCATGTTGATTTGACTACGTTAAGCAGCACAGCACAAGAAGATGAAATTAATAAAGCAGGACTTGCTATTCAAGCGATTATCGGCAAAGAACCGGCAATGATTAGACCACCGTATGGGGAAACAAATGAAATATTAATCGAAAATGCCAAAGATAAAGGCTACTCTGTTATTATTTGGTCAATCGATACACTTGATTGGTCACAAAAGGATGCAAAAAACATTATCAAGAATGTCACGGATAATTTGCGAAATGGCGATATTATTTTAATGCATTCTGATTCAGAAAAAGCAGAAACAGCTAAAGCGTTACCTACTATAATTGAAGCTGTGCAGGAACGTGGATTTGAAATTGTAGGGTTGGATGAACTGCTGGGAGTAGAGGCATATCAGTAAGCGGCCATGGTCTCTATATAAAGCCTTAGGTTCAGGTGGACAGCTACAAATTCTCATTAACCAAATGCTAAGGTTCCTATCAACTATCATAATATTTGCAGACTATAACATATGAAATTATTAAACGAGTGATAATTTTACAGGTAAGTTACTCAATAAGCATGTAATTAAAGAATAAAAAGGGGGGCGACTATGTTAGAACGAGACAGAAACGGAAAAATCATCATTCTTAATGGTGCTCCTAGATCTGGAAAGTCCAGTATTGCTTCTGCCATTCAAAACTTATTTGAAGGAGTTTGGATGAATCTAGGAGTTGATCAATTCATGTCTACTATTCCAGATAAATATCAACCTGGAATAGGATTACGTCCTGGTGGGGAAAGACCCGATCTTGAACCTCTTATTCTTAAAATGTATCTTACTCTATATAAGACTATTGCTTTATACAGCAAAGCAGGTCTTCATATCATCGTTGATATAGGACATCATAATGGATATTCTCAGCCTTTAGACATTCTTCCAAAGTGTGCTAGAATACTCACGGAACATAAGGTTTTATTTGTTGGTATTCATTGTCCTATCGAAGAAATAATGGAGCGAAGAATGAAAACTGGGTATGCCGCATTCACAAATGACGGTAAAATACCAAAATCGATTTTATTATGGCAACAGGAAGTTCATAAACCTGGTATTTATGATTTAGAAGTAGATACATCTCAGCGTACTGTCGAAGAGTGTGTCAATGTAATAAGAGAGCGACTTAAAGAGGATCTACAACTAGAAGCTTTCAAGTACATAGCGCAAATGAATGAGTAGAGGATGTCTTAATCCTAAAAATCAACTAATAAATAAGTGGGCATACAATCAACTTGTTTGCCCACTTATTTATTAGTTTTAAGGAAATGGGGATCTACACAAGTTTAGACAATTCTTCAAGTGACTCTTTTATTGTAGATAATTTAGTGATTTCTAAATAAGATCATTTGTTCTCAACTCGGTAAATCCGTACTTTTCTGCATTTTTATTATTCGAAGAAATTGACTGATAGTGGAAGAATGTTCCTGATTCTCCTTACGATTGCATAGAAAAACAGGACGTTTTATTTCAATCCCTTTAACTTTTACTATCCCTACTTCATTACGCTTCAAATGCTCCTCCACAGCTAGTGAAGGGGCCAACATCACACCATATCCAGCAATAACAAAACGTATCGATTCACTTATAATATATTAAGGTTAAGTTTAGGTATAATTATTACTGTGTCAGTATACTTTTAGTGATCAAACAACGTTAGCTAAGTATTAAGAAACTTAGTCTAGTATTTTAATAAGCAAAGGAAGACTACATGAAAATGGATTTCTTAAAATTAATTGAGGAAAGACATTCAGCTAATACTTTATAAAAGGGTTAAAAATAACAGCAGAAGATTTAAAACCAATATTTAATGATGTTAATTGGCACCTTCTGCTTTTAATTTACAGTATACAGAATATATCGCAGTCCTAGATGATGTCCTTAAAGAAAAAATTTGAGATGCTGCTTATGGACAATATAAAGTCCAAACAACATCCGGTGTAATACTTGTAGTTGCGGATAAATTAGCATACCGCCAAACGCAGAAAATTCACGAAGGAATGAGAAATTTAGGTATTATTTCTGAGTTCGAATTAGATGCTATGGTGAATAATAATCATCAGTTTTATGAGGGACTAGGCGAAGATTTTAGAAGAAGGACGCAATTCGCAATGCCTCTTTATCATCATCATCGATGCTTTTTATGTTATCTGCAAAGAATCGTTGATCGGATACTTGCCCGATGATTGGATTCGATTCAAAAAAATAAGAGAACTACTTCGAATTCCTGACACACATGAAATAGTTTTAATGATTACCATTGGAAAAGAAAATATAACTAATAGGCGTATACGTGTGTATCGAAAACCGGTGGAAGAATTCGTTCAATTATTTAGGAATAAATTGTATATACTCAGAACTAAAAGGGGCGTTGTTCCAGAAAGAATTAATGGTTTTTATTTATGTTTCTCTGACACTAAGAATACCAGAATCCTGAAAAAAGAGCCATGAAAAAACAACTTTGTGAAGAAATCAACTTAAACCAAAGGGAGTTTTAGTGAAATAAAAGGATTAATTATTATCGATAAAGAGAAAATAGGAATGTCTACAAAATTAAGACATTCCTTAAAATATTCGGGTAGTATTTAATTTTCAAAATAGAATAAATTTTCGTATAATAAATATTAACGCTACAATATTTTCTAATCATAAACGTCTAAAATCTTGATATATAAGGGATTAGACGTTTTCTTTATTATACCATAATTAAGATAAAGAAAGATAAACGCTCGATTTATGAGTTAACGCTTAAAATAGCTTATTATAGAGAATCGTTTATTTATCAAGGAAGGTTAGCATCTAAGAAAATTGTAATTTACAGAAGTAGTGTCAGTAACTTATTTTCCTAAAGATCAACTAAGATATTCCTTAGATAATAATCCTTTTTTATCTAAGTTACCCTCCAACCGTAAGTGGGAAGTGTTTTATCGTTTTATTGATTTATTGATTTGTCAAGATTCTCTCTTAATCGCTTCATATCTTCTTTAGGTGGTAAGCCAAACATACGTGAATATTCCCTGCTAAATTGTGACGGGCTTTCATATCCAACTCGGAATCCTACATCTGCAGCATCTGACGATTCCGATAATAACAAACTCCGAGCCTCTTGTAATCTCAGTTGTTTTTGAAATTGGATGGGACTCATTGCTGCTACTTCTTTAAAATGACGATGTAAAGAAGAAACACTCATGTTTGCTATATCTGCGAGATCCTCAATCTTAAACGACTTTTCATAATTATTCATAATAAATTCAATTACGTCATTTATTTGATTAGTCGAACTTCCTTCTATTGCAATTTGTTTTAGTAATTCTCCATGTTCCCCTTGCAAAACTCTATAAATAATTTCTTTTCTTATCAGAGGAGCAATTACTGGAATATCTTTTGGATTATCTAAGAGCCTCGCTAATCTAGTTACTGCATCTAACAGTGAACACTCTATTTTGCTAACATACAGACCTCGTTTGGCATTTTTTTTCTTTTCAGCTTCCACTTGAAATTCACGTAAAACCTCTAATATTTCACTCGGTGTAAATTCAAGTTTAAGAGCAAGATAAGGTTCTTCAATAGAGGCTTCCGTAATTTGAGCAGTAATTGGTAGGTTAACGGATGCTACAAGGTAATCAGCAGGTCCGTATTGAAAACGCTCTCGCGACAATAAAACTTCCTTCATTCCTTGAACAATAATACATAAAGATGGATTGTAAACTCCGTAACTTGGTCCAATATTGCTAGAGTAACGGGAGAAAAATAAAGAGGGAATAATAGTTTTTTGAGAACCGTCCTTTCCAGTATGACCCTCTATAATTTTTATGAGTTCAATTCTTTGTCTATATATTTGTTCAAACATAACAATTCTCCTTTAATTTCTTCATATCTAATGATCCCATTATAAGACTAATTTGTTTTCTGCGTAAATGGGTATGAGAGGAATAAGCAATCATTTGACAGCATTGTGATATCAGAAGTGTTTTTAAGTGATGCATAATAAGAGTACACAGGAAATTTGCGCCATTAGCAGGTAAACGTGTTTATTTAATAATTCAAGGAACGGAACCTAGTGATGCTATTCCCATTATTAGAAATGTAATAGCGCATTTATGTCATCGTTTTAACATGGAGTACATGTGTTTAGCCACCAGTTCCTGTGATACTGACAAACTGCATAAACTTATCATTAGTTAAAGGAAAGGAAGGGGTAAATATGCAAAAGCGTATACTTGGAAATAGCGGATTAGAAGTCTCAACAATAGGTCTTGGTTGTATGGGGATGAGTCATGGTTATGGACCAGCATCGGATAAGAAAGAAATGATTTCGTTAATTCATGCAGCAATTGATCGCGGCGTTACTTTTTTCGATACCGCCGAAGTTTACGGACCATATATAAATGAGGAATTGGTTGGTGAGGCTCTTAGACCTTTTAAGGAAGATGTGGTCATTGCCACTAAATTTGGAATTCAAATGGAAAAGGGAAAGCAGGTACTTGATAGCAAGCCAGAGACTATAAGGAAATCAGTTGAAGGTTCTCTTAAACGATTAAGCATAGACACTATTGATCTCTATTATCAACATCGGGTTGACCCAAGTGTGCCAATCGAGGAAGTAGCCGGTGTTATAAAAGACCTAATCAATGAAGGTAAGGTTAAACATTGGGGGCTTTCTGAAGCAGGTGTTGAAACGATACGTAGAGCGCACTCTGTTCATCCATTAGCAGCAATTCAGAGTGAATACTCCATGATGTGGAGAAGTCCTGAAGATCAACTTCTGCCTACCCTTGAAGAGCTAGGAATTGGCTTTGTACCGTTCAGTCCTCTGGGGAAAGGGTTCCTTACTGGGAAAATTGAAAAAAATACAATATTTGATAGCTCAGATTTCCGTAGTATTGTTCCACGTTTTAAACCTGAAAATATGGAAGTTAATCAAATATTGGTTGATCTAATAAAGAAGATTGCAGTTGAGAAGGAAGCTTCACCAGCTCAAATTGCATTAGCATGGGTACTTGCTCAGAAGCCATGGATCGTTCCGATTCCCGGCACAAGAAAACTGGAACGTCTAGAAGAAAATATTGGAGCTGCAGAGGTGGAACTGACTTCCCAAGAACTAGTTGATTTGAACGACGCTCTATCAAAGATCGAAATTTCAGGAGAGCGTTACCCATCAGAGTACGCGAATAGAGTGGGAAAATAAAAGAGGCTAAATATTAAATTATTGAGACAAGGAAAAAACATCCCTAACACCTCCTGAATCATATCGTATTAATATAATATGATATGATTCAGGAGGTGTTTTCTATAGGAACGAGAGTCATTAACAAGAAGAAGTGATATTTTATGGGACACTTCACGATTGGCTGTATTTAGAAGATGTTTCTAGTTCTATACTAGTGGCGAGAGAATAAAGGAAGACATGTATTAACTTAACTATGCAGGAACAAGTTTAAACAGAAGGAGTTTTCTTACTTGATACTTCCGATTTTCCATGGTACTTACTACTCCACAGAATAACAAATGAAAGTATGACAAGCAGTAAACATACCAAGTTAACAAAACGGAATCCTATGAATGTGGCGATCAAACCGCCGCCTAGATTCCCCACTAATCTCCCAATAGTAGAACCGTTAGAATAGATTGTTGCTGAAATCCCAGGTGAATTGGGCATTAAATCCGTAAAATAACTAAGTCCATTTCCCATTACGATTGCAACAAAAATAGCTTGAATAAGTTGTGCTGCTATTAAAATCCAAGAATGGGTGGCTATAGTTAGTACAAGAAAGTATATACCGGCTATAAAGCAGCTAATTATCATTAAGGAATGATTTGTTATTCTGCTACTTAATGCACCTAGGGAAATCATAATTGGGATTTCTAATCCTGCACAAACACTGACTACTATCCCCACCTCAGCATAGCTTCCATTGAGTTCATTCACAATAAAAAGAGGCGTGTTTATTGCATTAATAGCATTAACTGCAAAAAGAAGAATAAAGGCAATGAACGGATATTTTACTTCCTTACTTTTTAGTAATGGGACGGATGTTTTTCCGTTATGATTTTTACCTTGAAGAGTATTGTTTTGATTTTGTAAAAAGAAGAATACAAGAGATGCAATAAACAGAAATATAGCAGAGGTACCAAGAAATAGACCACTATAACCGGCTGCGCTTAATATGATTGTCCCAATTAGTGGCCCAATAAGGAATCCTAGTGAAACAAGTGACCGAAGCGTTGATAGCGCAAATGTCTTATCATCCGTTTTGCTTGTATTTGCTGACTCTTGAGCGAATGCGAAGATTTGGGGCATTGCAGCAGCTCCGATCCCGTTAAAAAGAGTGACCATAATTAACAGGAGAAAATAGCTATCAAAAATTAAATAAGAAGAATAGCCTAATGCGGAAGAAAGCATAGCAATAACAATTATCCTTTTCCGATTAATTCCACTATCCGAACACTTAGCAATATATGAGTTCATTAATACACCACTGAGTGAGCTAATAGCCATGAAAATCCCAAATCCTCCCGCACTCATCCCAATTTCTTCAGTAGAATACAAAGATAAATATGGCATTGTAATTGAGATACCACTCCCGACGAGAAGCATACAAATCATAAAAAGACTGTAACCTTTAATTGAGAATAGCTTTTTTATTCGCAGTATCATTGATTTTCGCCACCTTATTTGTTAAAAACTTTTGTGTTGTATCCTTAATACAATGAAGATTTGAGTATTAACACACCACTTCTATTCACTGATGCTTGTATTTTTATTATATAAAAACCAAAAAAGAGAACGTTATCACATTTCTCTCGGATTATTGCCTATTCCTTGCATTAAATAAGCAATCATGATTTTAATGACATTAGAGATGGGTTTTCAATAGTCTCTTAATAGCATTCAAAGACAAAACATAAGGCACTCACTTGAGTAGTTGAAGGAGAAAACACGTGACAGCTGCTTTGGAGTGTTTCAAATGAACGACTTAGAGGAATGTGAACAAGCTATTTATAATGCTATTATGGCTGGTTATCGTCTCATAGATACAGCAGCTTCTTATCAAAATGAAAAAGCAGTAGGAAGAGCGATAAAAAGAAGTGGTATACCTAGAAAGGAATTATTTATTACAACAAAGCTTTGGGTACAAGATACAGGCTATGAAAACACGATGAAAGCATTTGAAAAATCGTTAACTAATCTTCAATTAGACTATTTAGATTTGTACTTAATTCACCAGCCATATGGCGATATTTATGGTTCATGGCGAGTATGGAGGAATTATTTCAAGAAGGAAAAATTCGCGCGATTGGTGTGAGTAACTTCCACTAACTTCCATATGGATCATCTGGCAGACTTGTGATTCCGGCAGTAAATCAAATGGAAACCCATCCGTTCAACCAGCAAATTGAAAGTGCTCACTACATGAAAGAGAACAATGTACAAATACAATCTTGGGGTCCTTTTGCAGAAGGGAAAAATAACATTTTAAAGAATGAGATTTTAGTTTCCATTGCAGAACAATATAACAAATCAGTTGCTCAAGTGATTCTACGTTGGTTGACTCAAAGAGGAGTTGTAGCGATTCCTAAGTCTGTTCGTAAAGAAAGAATGAATGAGAACTTTAATATATTTGATTTTGAATTGTCTCAAGCAGATATGGATAAGGTTACCGCTCTAGACACAAAAGAAAGTTTGTTCTTTTCTCACAGAGATCCTGAAATGGTTAAGATTCATCCTGAAGTCCTTTGGGATTAGAAAGCATAACTTTCGCAAGTCCTCTTAAAAGCTCCCATTATAAACAAATTTTCTAAGGGATTTATAATGTTGCTAGGATTATGTAATTATCTGAGATAATTTTGATACCGTTTGCGAATTGTTTTGTTGAATAATTAAGGTGAATGAACAGAGACCAATGTTGAATGGGGAAAAAGATATTCTGTGTGAAGTACCAATCGATTAAGATTCAGTGTGAAAGGAGGGTTAACTTAAAAAATTCATTACAATGATGATAAGTCTGATACTAGTTATCATTATTATTGCTGCATGTAGTAGTCAAGGTAATTCAGTGAATTCAATTAGAAATGAAAGTGAGGCAATTATGTAAACAGGTAAAACGATATCTATTCCCAAAAAGTATACAACGGTTGCGAATCATGAGGGAACTATAGTAGAAATGAAATACGAGACACTCAATTATTCAAGTGGGAATGAACCCATCACAAAACCAGCATATGTATACTATCCCCTAATGGCATCAAGGGTACTGCTCGGTGTAGGTTTAGGTATATTTGTCGTAACCGCCTATTCTATCTCAGCAAAACTTGCATCACATAGGCAGTTTAAAGTAGTACTAATAGTAATTAATTGCTTCTTTAAATTATGTTTTTTATACTCCACGTGATATCAATTACATTAAGAGGTTTATGCAAATATTTAAGACAAATGTGATACCGGAGTTATTCGGATTTAGTGGATAATTACTGTATGATACAGCTAGATACTATTAATATAATAGATATTAAAAGGAGTAGATACTAATGAAAAAAATATTAGAGGTATCGGAAAAAATTTGGGATGCAATTCAAAGAGAAAAAGTAGATGTCTTAGTTGATTTAGTGCATCAAAATGCCATGTTTGTTCATATGGGAGTTACATTATCACGGGATGAAGAAATAGATATAATAAAAAGAAGAGGAATTATTTATAAAGAAATTGATTTTCAAGAAAGTACCATCAAAGAATTGGATTCAACAGTTGTTTTATTAAATAAATTAAAATTAACAGCTATCGTAAATGGAAATGAAGTAACAAATCCTTTTGTAGTAACAGAAGTATATACCAAAAACGGAGAGATATTTAAATTAGCATCAATGTCTTACACAAGAATAGTTTATTAATAAAATGATGTTTATTTATTTGTTTGTTAATAAATATACGCAGTACTTTTGAATAACGGTAATTAGTAAAGCTGTGTTACTCCGGAGATACTAATTTATCAAATGGATTCAAAATAGAACTGTTAAGGATGGAATGAAGATCTAAGAATAACTATTAATAAATTCAATATGCCAAAAGAATAAATCATAGCAATTTTTTTAATCGAAGTCACAAGATATTTAGTATTTTTGTGTCACTCGTCAATTTAAACTAGAATAAAGAATACACCCCCTAGTTGAAATCTTTATTCTAGTTTACATAATATATATTATACACAGCAATTAAAATCTAATTAAATTCTATCTCATAACAAAGTATACTTTAGATAGTGAGACAAATTGAAAAATTTTTATCTCATATTGTGTATTTCATTATTAATAAATCATTGGCTTCATTTTGAACCAGAAAAAATTTTTATTTACATTTTAAATAATTCTTTAAGATTTTTACTATAACGTAGACTTAGTTTAAATGATCCTTATAAATAGTTTTAACTATGTAGGAAAATTTTGTTTCACAAACGTTTAACCTTTTGAGCTATTTGCATCCAATTTATGCCTTATTACTACTAAACACTTTAAAACGAATTGTCATGATTTTAGAATCAATCACTACTCAGATCAACTTTATCTACATATTATCCATATTGCATTGCTACATTATGTTTTACTTAATATGTGATTAATCCTTTAGACTTTAAAAAACCAGAAAACAGTCTTTTAACACTGCGTTCTGGTTTTTGTCTATAAATTATAATGTTTCTTTTTCTGCGATTAACTTTTGATAAAATGTTGCATTAGACGTATAGATATATGGAGTTAACCATAGGAACCCAATTCCTAATGATAATAGACATAAAATGCCCCAACCGATAAAGCTTAAGTTTAACAGGAAAAACTTCCATTTATAGCCTTTCATTCTTTTTCTGCTTTCTGTAATTGCTTCAAAAACGGAATACTCTGGATGATCTTTTAATATCATGAAGGTTTGTGAATATGCTAGCCCCTTGATAATTCCTGGAATTAATAATAATAAAGACCATAAAAATGTAAATATGCCAACCATAATAGTTGTTCCAATCACTTTTAGTGCTAATTTTGTGTCTTTGTATATCGAAAAAATCTGCGGAACCTCAGGGCTTTTTTTTCTCACAATCTCTAGATAAAACCAACCAATGGATACTGATAAAGGGATTAAAATAACACTAATTATGGTACTTAATGCTGAGGCCAACGGTGGTGTGGAATCTTGATTAAACCAATTCATGATACCTCCACTAGCATAAACCTCTATCGATAAACTTAAAATCGTACTTAAAATGAAATATAAGAATGTTAGTCCGACTACCTTTCCCCATTCTCCTATCAATGATTGTCTTGCTTCATACTTGATTGCTGAAATTTTCAAATCATATCCTCCTCTATGTAAAATGACAGCTGAATTGTAGACTGCCCATTTTATTATATCGATTTTTTTGTAATTATAAAGAATAATTTGATATATTTTCCATAAATTCATAATATTGAAGTAGTTGTCTTTTTGAATTTTCGATTATACGCTGTTTCCCCTCCCATCTCTTCTTTTCCCTCTTGATTAACTTTAAGCTCACCTATACTCAGTACTATTTATACAATGATTTTATTAAAAAGTTTCAACACTTCACATTGTTTAAGTCCATACATAAGGTGTAAAATTAAATAGACATATAAAATTGAGTGTTTTTTATAAAATCAACAGTTAGCATAAGATTGAGTAATAAATAGGTAAAAAAATACAGCATTATTTTAGGGGGATCATACATTGAATATACACATTAGTGATACTGCTTTAACATGGTTTAAGGATGAAGTTGGTTTAAAACCCGGAAGTTATGTGCGCTTTTATCCAATGATATATGGAAATAGTCCTGTCCAAGAGAACTTTTCATTAGGTTTCTCTATTGAGGATCCTGTTGATGCAATTGCTAGTACCGAAGTTGCGGGGATTCAATTCTACGCCGAGGAAACAGACGTTTGGTATTTCAATGGACATGACTTATATGTGAAATATAACGAAGCGATGGATGAAGTGGAATATGATTATAAATTACCAAAATAATAGGTAAGAAACTAGATAACCGTCGGTAGAACTGGCGGTTATCATAAAATTTAACGCTATTTAGCCAACAGTTTATTCTTCAATAAATTCCCCAGGCTGTAAGGTTGGAATACTCGATAGCACAACCGTTTCTGGATACTTAATCCCTGCGCCTGTATTTAAACAAACAACAACTTCTTCTTTTTTAATCCATCCTTCTTTTCTTAACTTTTCAGCAGCTGCAAAGGTTGCTGCTCCTTCTGGACAAATATAATTGCCTTCAAGCTCTGCGACTAGCTTTTGCGCTGCTAATAACTCATTCTCCGATACAGCAACCGCGCATCCATTTGTCTTATACAAACTTTCTAGTACAAGAAAGTCACCTAATGCTTTGGGAACATTTATGCCGAAAGCACAAGTTTCCGAGTTTTTATAAAAGGTAGATTCTGCCTCCCTTTTTTTCCATGCTTGCACAATAGGCGAACACCCTTCTGCTTGTACAGCTACTAATCTAGGAAGCTTGTTATCTGTTATCCAACCGAGCTCTTGCATTTCTTTCAAAGCCTTATAAATGCCGATAATTCCAACCCCTCCACCCGTAGGATATAAAATAACATCGGGAACTTCCCAATTAAATTGCTCCACAATCTCATACCCCATCGTCTTCTTTCCTTCAATTCGGTATGGTTCTTTCAAAGTAGAAGCATCATAAACTCCTTTTTGAGCAACTAATTGCCCAACTATTTTGCCGGCATCACTTATTAGTCCCTCTACTAAATGCAAATCTCCCCCAGCTATATAGACTTCTTTTCTTGTAATAGCAGGAGCATCTACAGGCATCACAATTGTTGCTTTGATGTTTGCCTTTGCAGCATAAAGCGCCCAAGCTGCACCAGCATTACCATTTGTAGGCATAGCAAGCTGTTCTACCCCAAGCTCTTTTGCTTTTGAAATCCCGACACTGGCCCCTCTTGTTTTAAATGATCCTGTTGGGATGATTCCTTCATCTTTTATGTATAAATTAGAAAGCTGATAATGCTCGCCTAATCTTGGCATTTTTTCTAATGGCGTGCATCCTTCCCCTAAAGAAACTACATTTTCTTCTGCTGTGACTGGTAAAAGTTCATGATAGCGCCATAAACTAGTTGGACGTCTTTCGATTGTTTCCTTCGAAAGATGTTCTTTTACTTTCTGTAAATCATAACGAACCAATAAAGGTGAACCACATTCACATAGCTGCTGAATTTTAGTAACCTCTAACGTTGCTTGGCATTTTGGACATTCTAAATGTGACACATAGCTATAAGACATTGTTTTCCTCCAATATAAGATTATTCGGTACATGTTTGTGAGGTAAATAGAATCGATTCCTTAACTAACAAAAAAACCAAAAGAGTCCCAAAATAGGACGCCTTTGGTTTTCCAATCAGCAAGAGTTATCTATCTACCATTATATTAAAAAAATTCAGATTATACCATTTCTTTTCACTAATTAATTCTTTTTAGTTCTTCCATTAGCATTTCATTCGTAATCTCGTCAGAATGATGTAAAGTAATGTTCGCACCAAGGCTATTAAATGCTGCTACTGCATTATCATATCCTCGTTCTATATGTTCAATTCCAGTAATCGTTGTTGTTCCTTCTGCAATGACACCCGCAAGAATAAGGCATATTCCTGCGCGGACATCGGAAGCATTAACTAATGCACCTTGTAAAGTTGATTTCCCTTTTATATGTGCAACACCATTTGTTACCTCTATACTAGCTCCCATTTTATTCAACTGATATACATGATTAAATCGGTTAGGATAAATCGTTTCACGGAGTAAGCTTTTTCCATTCGCTTGTGTTAACAATACGGTTAAAGGCTGCTGCAAATCCGTCGGAAACCCTGGAAACATAGCAGTTCTCACTCTTGTCGCTTTAATTCTACCGTCTAAAAAAGATGTAACATTATTTTCTTTTATTTCGATGCCTACACCAATCTCTTTCAATTTCGCAATACAGGAAGTAAGATGTTCTGGAATAATATCTTTTACTGTAATTATGCCTCCTGTGATCCCAGAAGAAATAAGAAAAGCTCCAGCAATAAGGCGGTCAGGTATCACACTGTAGGTGCAACCATTTAATTGTTTTACACCTTTAATTTTGATTGTATCCGTACCAGCGCCAATGATTTTAGCACCCATTTGATTTAAAAATAACGCAGTATCCGTTACTTCTGGATCACATGCTGCGTTTAATAAAATCGTTTCTCCTTCAGCTAATACCGCTGCTAGCATACTATTAATTGTCGCGCCTGAAGTGATCGTATCAAAATAGATGGTTGCGCCTTTTAATTTAGAAGCCTCTACTTCATAATAGTCTTTGTAAAAGGTGAATGTTGCACCTAATTTTTCTAGCGCCTTTATATGTTGATCAATTGGTCTGCTTACAAAATCATCCCCGCCTGGATAGCCTAGTGATACTTTTCCAAATTTAGCGAGTAATGCCCCAATAAAATAATAGGCTGTTCTAAATTTACCAGACTTTTCAGGTTCAATAATCGTGTTATTTATTTTAGTTGGGTCAATCTGAACATCTCCAAGTATATCTCGCTTCATTATACATCCAATTTCTTCACCAATTTGACGTAATACACCAAAATCTGCGATGTTTGGGATATTCTTTAAAGTTACTGGTTCACTAGCTAAGCATGCTGCTGCAAGAATTGCTAGCGAACTATTTTTCGAACCTGGTACTGTTAAGGCTCCTTCTAGCTTTGAAGGTCCTTTTATGTTCATCCATCTCATTGTAAATCTCCTATTCCATTATTACTAATCAATGTAAATCTGCAAAAATTACTCGCATTCTTTTCTCTTTTATCTCTTGAATCACTTTTTCTGAAGCACCAAGATCTGTTATTAGGATATCAATACCTTCAATCGGTACCGATTGCATAAACATTTCAAGACCTATCTTTTCATGTGGCGCTAGGCAAATTACTTTTTGTGCAACGCTGGAAACTGTCTGAGCAAATGCTGCGGCTTCGGGAGTTGAAGTACTAATTCCTTTTGCATTTATTCCTCCTCCTGTTAAAAAACAAATATCTAAAGAGAATTTACGCATCATTTCCATAGCGAGACAATCTATCATACTACCAGAGGAAACTCCTCTTAATTTTCCTCCGATTAAATAAGAACTTATATTTTCTCTTGTTCTAATATGTTCGGCAATCTTTAAGGAATTTGTGATGATTGTATAAGGGATATCCTTTGGCAAATATTTTATCATCCCATAATGAATTCCAGCTCCTCCAAGAAAAATAGTATCATTTTTTTTAATAAAGGATGCTGCTAATTTGGATATAGCATTTTCATGGGGAGCCCCTACCCCATATCTGATTTCATCTGGTTGTGGCATCGTTCGTACTTTAGGTGTTGGTCCATGAAGAATGGCGCCACCATATGTTTTTTGAAGTAAACCTTGTTCTTCCATAATCGTTAAGTCTCTTCTTATTGAATCAAGGGACATCTCGAATTTGCTTGCTAAATCTTTGGCTATTACTTTGCCATCTCTTACTATGATTTCTAAAATTTTTTTTCTTCTTTCTTCCGCTAACATACTCTTCCCTTTCCCATTAAATGCTAAATTAATATTATTCCGTTTCATTAAGCATTGTCAATCTTATTGTTCATTTTTTTTCATCCTTTTTCCGTTTTATTCATTTTAATCGATAGAAGAACATATGTTCTGTGTTGTATTTTAGTTATCCTTCACACAATCTTCATACAAAAAAGACTGCTGCATATAAGCAACAATCTTAATCTGTGATTTTTCCCTTTATTAAATCTCTATATCATATTCCATCCGTTTTGCTGTTTTTTTAGTAATTTCAGCTCCTACTAATCTCTTTACAATGTGAAAAGACATATTAATACCTGCAGAAATCCCACCTGAAGTAATAATCTTTCCCTCATCAACAAATTTAACATTTTTTACTACACTTACTTGTGGATACTCCTTTTCTAATCTTTCCAAACTTGCCCAGTGCGTAGTTGCTTTCTTTCCGTCTAACAAACCAACTTTCGCTAACAATAAGGCGCCCGTACAAACAGAAGTCATTAATTCAACTACATCCATTTGTTGTGAAATCCATTGAATGACGTTCTCATTATGTACTTCCCGCTCTCTTGCCCCAGGTCCTCCTGGAATTATTAAAATATCAAATTTCGGCATCGTATCGAAGCTATAATCAGGTAATACTTTTAAACCATTTCTCGCATGAATCATTTGGCCATTTTCAGATATAGTTTTGACAAGAAACGGTTTTGTTCCATCTTCTTTCGTTGTGACAGAGAATACCTCAAACGGACCTGCAAAATCTAACACCTCTACATCATTAAATAGAAAAATACCTACTTTCCATTGCATGATTTCCATAGTTCCCCTCCCAGTCATCCTCTTTCCATTTATAAAGAGATAGCTTTTACTCCATCATTATACCTAATAATCTTATAATGTGGACTTGATAAACTTGTAATTTTCTGAAAAAATAAAACTATATAAAAGGAAGGCGGCTTATTTATGAATGGACAAAAAAGAATTAGAGATTACGGGCTAACAATCGGGAAAATGGAAATAGGGCGAAAAAATGCTATTACCGATGTCGATGGAGTTACAGTCGGGCATGTAACATTAAATAATGGTGACGCGCAAACTGGCGTTACAGCCATTTTGCCCCATCAAGGAAATGTTTTTAAAGAAAAAGTAATCGCCGCAAGTCATGTAATCAATGGGTTTGGGAAAACAATTGGTACCATTCAAATAAATGAATTAGGGACAATCGAAACACCTATCCTTTTAACGAATACATTAAGTATCGGTACTGCTGCAGATGCACTAATTGAATATATGCTCGAGCAAAACGAGGAAATTGGCAGAACGACTGGTACTGTTAATCCGATTGTCTGTGAGTGTAATGATATGTTCTTAAATGATGTAAGAGCTCGAAATATTACGAAAGAACATGTATTCAAAGCTATTGCTAATGCCTCTCCAGAATTTGAAGAAGGCGCTGTTGGTGCTGGAAGAGGAATGCTTTGCTACTCCTTAAAAGGCGGAATTGGGACATCTTCACGGCTAATGATGATGGAGCATGGCACGTATACGATGGGCGTTTTCGTCCTCACTAACTTCGGGATATTAAGTGATCTAACGATAGCCGGCAAACCAATTGGGCAAGAACTAAGAGAGTGTCTTCTTCAAGCTGAAAAAGATAAAGATAAGGGTTCTGTCATTATTATCGTTGCTACAGATCTTCCCGTTTCAGAGAGACAATTAAATCGAATTATTAAGCGCGCTGTAACAGGCCTTTCCCGCACTGGCTCGATCATTACAACAGGAAGCGGTGAAGTAATCATTGGTTTTTCAACGGCAAACAAGATTCCCCATGAAAAACCCTCTGCTCATGTTCCTGTTTCCACCATCCATGAAGAGGATATCGATATAGCTTTTCGTGCTGTTGGCGAAGCTACCGAAGAAGCAGTACTAAATTCCTTAATCACTGCAACCCATGTAATTGGCAGAGATGGGAACGAACGCCCTGCTCTTAAAGATTTAATCGAAAAATATGCTATTAGTTTTTAATAAAAAAAACAGACGCAAGTAGTTATACAAAGCGTCTGTTTTATCTTATTTATATTTGCCTGCAAAAATGGATTCGACTAAAGGACGACGATTGGAAGGCTGTTCCCGTGCTTGAAAATCTTCTGGTAATGCTTCCTTATCCCCTTGGTATCCAATGGCGATTGCCACTTGAATATTAAAATCTTCTGGAATATTTAATACTTCGCGAGCTTTTTCCTTATCGAACCCTCCAATTGCATGTGTTTTCAATCCTTCCTTAATCGCCTGCAAGGATAAGAAGCCCCAAGCAGTTCCGCTGTCAAATGCATCCATACGATTTTGCTTATCCGATATAAGCACCGCTAACACAGGAGCATTTTTACACCATTCTAAATTTCTTTCAAAAATAAAAGAGTGGAAAAGTTCACGTTCTGCTTGTGTACGAGCAACAATAAACCGCCATGGCTGCGAATTATTGGCGGAAGGCGCCCAACGAGCTGCTTCGAAAACACGCATTAACACCTCTTCAGGCACTTCTTTTTCTAAAAAGGAACGGGGAGACCAACGATTGATAAAAATAGGATCAATTTCATAATCTGGTTGACGAAATTGTTGTATTTCTTTTTCTTCCATAGACTACCATCCTTAAAAATTTTTTCATTTCACTTTCCATTCTAATTATTTCAAAATTACAAATCAAATAATTGATTTCATTTTTAATTAACAGCTTAGATAAAATTAATCAAAATAAGCAATCTCTCCTGGATTATGTAAATGCTTAAAAGCTAATTGAATTTGTGATTCTGTATTTCTTGGTATAGACAATTTCGGAAGGTCATTTTCTGCAAAAAAACCGACGGAGCTTGTTTCCATTCCTTCTTTCGCTTCTCCCCCTACAATCTCACACTGAATAAACATTTTGTATACATGGTAAGGAGACGGTGGATGAGGATGACATTTCTTATCCACTACCCCAATTAATTTAACTGCTTTCACATCAAAACCTGATTCTTCTTGAACCTCTTTTACTGCAACTTCTGCTGGTGTTAAGCCAATATCTCCCCATCCTCCTGGCAACGCCCACGACTGATCTGTTTTTTCTTTTACCATTAATATCTTCTCATCCTTAAAAACCACCGCTCGAATATCTACTTTCGGAGTAGCATAACCTGTTTCATTTGCAAAAAGTTCACGAATAATAGTTGTATCAACTTTTGTAAATTCCGACATAATTTCCAAACTAATATTTCGAATGGATTCGAATCTTTCCAAATCATATATATCTTTTGAATACGTTAAGCCTGCTTGAGCGATCGCTTGGAGCTGCTTTGCCCAGTTTAACCATTGTTGTTCCATGCTATGCCTCCAATATTATTTTTAGACAATACCGATTATTGCCTTTAACAGCCAAACTACAATGTAAAATAAAATAATGACTAATACAGCTAGAACCAGTATTATCCATGCTCCTCTTTTCCTTGCAGAAAAATAAAAATCACGGTCCATATATTTGTTCATTAATGAATTATACTGGCAGACTTTATTCCATAAAGCAATAAGCCATCCATACATCATGAAGCAAAAACCGATAAAAATCACGATTTTTATCCATATCGGCGGAACGAGAATAACAGCCCATGTTGTACTATTTATTAGCATAAAATAGCCATATAAATAACTTGAATTCCTAACCACAATTTTAATAAATAATTCAATCAAGCCGTTAATCGGAGTACGCTTTTTAAAAATCCGCTTGGAATTCCGGAAAATTAATGGTTTCTTTCTACTAATCACCACGGGCTTTTCTATTTGCAGTGAAGCCATGAAAATATATTGAGTTATACTTGATTTACGTTCTTGCTCCATTTCAATATGTAAGTCAAGCGAGCCTATTTTACTTATTGCTTTCAAACTTAAGATAATCGACAAAATAAGAATCGCAATAGAAATAGCATAAACTGGAAAATGATAACCATTATCTACTATACTATACATCCATTGACTAAACCAATTAAATACCAGAAACAAGCAAAGTATAATAATACTTTTTCGAAAAGTAGAAACAACTTTTCTAATTTGATATTTCAGAAATAGGAGACATGCTTGTAAAGTACTAAAATAAACAAATAAGATGATAATCTCCTGCCAATTTAATAGATAATAATGGAGCAAAAAAGGTAGGAGACAACTAATCCCTGCACACATGACAAGAATTTGATGTAGAAAAGAATAAAGATAAGCCCTTCTTTTTAATCCCCTTATCAAATCAGGCATCTTTACCAAAAATACTTTGTCCGCTTCCGCCATAAAGGTACGTATATTTCCAGTCCATGAAAGGAGGTAAAGTACAAAAAACGGTATGATAAAAGGAATGTTATCAATCCATCCAGGTAGTTCCTTCCACCATGAAAGATAAATTGCTGCACAAAAAATAATAGCAGGGATAAGAATATATAAGACTACCGTCCAATCTACAACCGAGCGAAAAACCTGACTTTGAAACCTCCAATTTTGTATTACACGATTATAAAACAACTGGCTACTTTTCATTTTCAGCACCTTCAGCTAGCATATGAAAACAATCATACAAGGAGCCATTAGGCAATTGGCACTGTCTTCGTATATCCTCTATCGTTCCTTTTGCAACGAGATGACCATCATGAATCATAAGAAATCGATCACATATTTTTTCTGCTGTATCTAATACATGTGTAGACATCAAGATTCCAGCTCCACGATTTCGTTCCATTTCAATTGATTCTAGGAAAAGCTTCATCGCATTTGGATCAAGTCCCATAAATGGTTCATCGATAATATATAATAAGGGATTAGTTATCATCGCAAGAACGAGCATCGCTTTTTGCTGCATTCCTTTTGAATATTTTGTTGGGTTTTCATGTGCATGTTCCGATAGCTTGTACTTATCCAATAACGTATTTGCCTTTTCCTTAAATACTTTTTCTTCTAAACCTTCCACTGCAGCAACAAAATCAAGATGTTCCCATAAAGTTAATTCATCATAAAAAATTGGCCTTTCTGGTAAATAGGAATAATTGATATCATTGATGTAAGAAATCTCACCATCTAAAAATTCCATTAGACCTAGCAGACTTTTAATCGTTGTACTTTTGCCAGCGCCATTTGGTCCTATTAGACCAACCAATTCACCTTTTTTAATTGTGAAGTTAATATTCTGAATGATTTCTTTCTTTTTCTCATAGCCAGCTGATTGAATGGCTACTTTTAGAAGAGACATCTGCCCATCCTCCCTCTCTCATTACTATTACATACGAAAAAAGAAGAGAGAAAGTTTCTTTATTTATATAAAATAGTCACAATTTCTTCCAAAGAAACAACTAAAAAAAGGACTACCATATGTAGCCCCAGAGAAAATTTTATCCTTTAATCTAGTTTTGAAAGAGATAACCAGATTAAAGTTCTATTACCTCTTTTTCTGCAATAAGGTTATGATAAAAAGCTGCATTAGAAGTATACACGTAAGGAACTAACCAAAGAAATCCAATTCCGAGGGAAATAATACAAAGAATCCCCCAGCCAATAAAGCTTAGATTCAACAAAAAGTACTTCCACTTGTATCCACTCATTCTTCTTCTACTTTCTGTGATTGCTTCAAAGATTCCATACTCTGGATTATCCTTTAATAAAAACATCGTTTGGGAATAAGCTAACCCTTTAATAATCCCAGGTATAAGTAACAATAAGGACCATAAAAATGTAAATATACCAATCATGATATTTGTGCCAATAAGCTTCACAGATAGGGAAGCATCTGTATAAATTCTAAACGCTTGAGAAACTTGTGGGCTTTCTGAACGTACCAAGCTTAAATAAAACCAAAGAATTCCTATGGACAATGGAATATACAGGAGATTGATGATAAAATTTACCAACTCAGCTCCAGCAGAAGGAGATTGCTGATAAAGCCAATTATGTATTCCACCACTAAATAGAATATTAATTAGTGTCGTAAGAACCAGACCAATAAGGAAATATATGATGGTTAATAAGACACCTTTTCCCCAAGATCCTTTTAAAGCTTGCCTTGCTTCTGATTTAATTTGTTTTATTTTCATTTTCATTCCTCCTCTAAGCTATTTAAATGAACACTGTCCTCCTTTCATTCCTAAATATAAATATGCGTGATATTCCCATTTATGAGGAAGAATTATCATGAAAATACGATAAAAAAAAGATAGATGCAGATAGGCAAATTACCTTTCTCCATCTATCCTTTTATTAACTAAACTGGCTTTTATTTATACAGCTTGACTATCCATTTCTACTCGCATTTTGCTACCGACAAGCTTTACCAAATCAACCACTCGATTAGAATAGCCCCATTCATTGTCATACCATGCAAGTATTTTCACTTTATTTTGCCCGATGACCATTGTAGATAAAGCATCAATCGTTGCAGATTGGGTCGTTGTATTAAAATCAACAGAAACTAAGGGTTCCTCAGTGATACTAAGAATTCCTTTCAGTTTTCCTTGTGAAGCCTCTTTAAATGCTCGATTAACGGCTTCTGTCGTTACGTTTTTCTCTAAATCAACGACTAAATCGACTAAAGAAACATTCTGCGTTGGTACTCTTAATGCCATTCCATGAAGTTTTCCTGCTAGGTGTGGAAGAATCTGTTTTAAAGCTTTGGCAGCGCCTGTTGAAGTTGGGATAATATTTTGCCCACAAGATCTTGCCCGGCGCAAATCCTTATGTGGATTATCAATATTGTTTTGATCATTTGTATAAGAATGAATTGTTGTCATTAAACCATTTTTTATCGTAAAATGCTCATCAATAACTTTCGCGACAGGTCCTAAGCAATTGGTCGTACAAGATGCATTCGAAATGATATGATGTTTATCAATATTTAATGCATCCTCATTCACGCCCATTACAATGGTTGCATCGGCATTAACCCCAGGAGCTGTAAGCACAACTTTTTTCGCGCCAGCTTTTAAATGCAGTACTGCTTTGTCTCTGCTATTAAATTTCCCGGTAGCTTCTATCACGATATCAATATCTAGTTCATTCCATGGTAATTTTTCAGGATTGCGGTTATTCACTAACAGAATCTCTTGGCCATCTATTAGAATGGAATGATCTTTAGCCACAACTTCACCAGAAAATTTCCCATGAATTGTGTCATACTTTATTAAATGTGCTATCGTTTCAGAAGGATAACTGGCATTAATAGCAATAATATGTATATTGGGATCATTAACAGCATTCCTAAGTACCATTCTTCCGATTCTCCCAAAGCCATTAATTGCAACTGATATTGTCATATAATCCGCTCCCCTTTTAAATATGTTATACTATTTAATAAATCATCAAAATAAGTATAACACATTAAAAATAAAATACATCTTATTTAGAGAAGAAAATAAGATGTATTTTTCATACTAATATGGTTTTAAAAGGGCTAACGATACTTTTCCATGTCTATAAATCGCTCGGCATAGTAGTTTTTTTCTTGTTTGAAACGAACCAAGATATAATAGTTGTGCTATCACACACGTTTTTATTTTTAATATCCTTTAACAAATAATAGACACTTTCTTGATTAGATAATGTTTTAAATCCATTAAAGATTGGTTCCATCAGATGATAATCAGAATTAGGACATTCGGTTAGACCATCTGTAGTGAGAAATATATGTGATTTGCCCAGTCTTAATTCTTTCACACCTAGATTATATGAGGGTACGCCTTGATGAAAGGTGCTGTTTTGCCCAATCCATTCATAGAAGCTTCGATGATTTTGCTGGTATTCTCCTAATCTAGCAAGCTCTGGATGATGTAATGTGAGTAAGCAGTCGCCAATCGATAGCCACCATAGATAGTTTTCTTTTCTTACAACGATTAAGCATGCTGTTTCTCCTTGAATCGTTTTGCATTTTTCTAAAAATGCCTTGCTAGAAAAATGGTTCAAGAAAAAGGAAGTCATTTGCGGAAACAGTTGATTCAACGGTAATTGTAGAAGCGTTTTTATCTCTTTTCGTTTTTCATCTATACTTTTTATGACTAATTCTGCACTCTGGGCTGTATCATGTGCATCTAAGAGGGTAGCTAATTCCCAATCTTCTTGTTCGTCTATCCAGATCAAGCAACCGTCTTCATTTTTATATTGACCTGCAGAAGAGTTTCCTCCAAATCGTCCAAGCACAAGATTATTTTTCAGCTGAAGAATGTTCATTTCATCGACAAAATGCTTTTCTGAACCTACCCACTTAAATTCCATATTTCACTTCCTCAAATATAAAGCAGCCATTAGCCAATTTCTATTCCCCCTATGATAAAAAAAACTATTTTCTCCCTGTAAGAGTCATTAACTCTTTTGAAACAATTTCCGATGAACGAGTTTTTTATCCTTAACCATGAAGATCTTTTCCTGATACTTTTGATATTTTTCTAAAAAATATGGTTTGCCTACCTGTTCAAAATGTTTATTCCAGCGAAACATCTTAAGAAAAATTTTAAAGGTAGGCCGATAATGTACTGGTTCAAGACCAAGTTTTTGCTTAATAAATCTTTTTATAATGCGATAGGTTCGAATATGATAGTCAGTGTCCAAGAAAACAATCATATCTGCTTGTTGGAAACTACTATTCACCCACTCTTCATTATGTACTCCTTCGATAATCCATTTATCCGTTTCTACGATTGAGTGTAGAAACCGCTCTCTTTCCTCTACTGTTCTTCTGATATCATCATTTTCCTTTCGCAGCCAAACAACATTATCGAGTTCATAATACGGAATTTCTAGTTTAATAGATAATTCCTTCGCTAATGTTGTTTTTCCACTACCTACGGAACCAATGATATGAATTTTAGCTGGAGTAGCTTTCACATTTAACACCTCAATTATAGTAGCCCACATATTATGCGTGAGAGGTCAGTGGGAAAAGGATTGGTTGGATCGTTTCATTCATTTTTGCAGGACGCATAAATAAAACATCCTCACTCTCAACAAGTGTACAAACACTTTTGTTGTTTAATACATCTGGAATAAAATGAAATACCACTCTTTTAGTTTCATCCGTAACAATGACTGACAAGAGGGCTTCTATGTCTATTTCAGATGTACTGATTACATCATATAGATGAAGCTCGTCGTCAATTTTTTCATAGAGAATAATTGCATCTTCTTTTTCCAAATAATAAGTCATTTCATTAAATGCTTCAATTAAATAAAAGAATAGCAAATATTTATTCCGTTTGACTCCACATATAGTAGAAACAGGAATTCGATTTTCAGCAAATCTTTTCATCAGAAGAAAGTCATCGCTTTTATCTACATCTAATTTCCGAATAATGGAGATGTTCTCTTGCTGTATAGGAAAATTAGACAAGCTCATTACCAACCTAGTTTCTTGTATTCGTTCAAACCCAAATTTCGGATAAAAATCAAGAACAGATGGATTGGCGAATAAGTAGATAAAGTCATATTCTTTTATATATTTTCCTAAAACATGGTTGATCAATTTTACAGCTAATCCTTTATTTCGATAGTCTGGATGTGTCATTACCGTCCCAAGCTGAAGTGCTTTATACTCTTTATGTTGAATGATAACATTCATCTTATTGATGGAAACATTGGCTACCACTTTATCTCCATCCAAATAGGAATAACAAATATAATCATCATTCCAGCAACCAAGTTTATCCCATTTTGTAAAATCAATATGAAATACTTGCTTAGCTAATCCTATAAAACTCTTTTTATATATTTCATTTTCTTTGTAATCTGATATTAATTGCAAGGAGTTCATAATATTACTCCTTTCTTATTAGTTTTCTATGCTCAAAGATAACTTTCCACTATCACGGAAAGAAGCATCTGCTACTTTTTCCACCATTATTTGATCTTCTTTTACGAGAATAACAGATACACAGCAATTGTCATGGTGTGGAAATCCATCACTGTTTAAAAGGGATTTCATCAAATAACCAATGGTTACTCCATGGGAAAAGACTGCTATATTCCCGCCTTTTTCTTTATGTGCTGCTATGATATCAGCAATAGCTGCATTTGTTCGATTTAATAATTCAGTAAAAGATTCTCCATCTTGAACCTTACTTTCCACATCTGTAAAGGAAAATAGTCTTTCAAGAATATCGCCATGTTCGGTAATAATATCTGTCTTCAGCATTGCCTCTAGCATACCAAAATTCATTTCCTTTAATCTCACATCTTTGGTTATTTCAATATTTCTAGTACCAAGTGCAAATTTGGCAGTATCTAATACTCTCTGACTATCACTTGCATAAACTGCTTCAAAGGGAATGTCTACTAACCCAGCACCTACCGATTTCGCTTGTAGTATCCCATTTTCCGTTAAAGGGGAATCACAAAACCCTTGCATCCTTTGCTCGATATTATATTGTGTCTCCCCATGTCTAATAAAATATAGCCTTAATTCCTTTACCATTTTGAACATCCTTTCCCTAGTTTATTTTTCACAGGAGAATATCAAGAAAAGCGGGATCCTCGTTCTTCTTTTGTATTCTTCTTCCTCATGAAAGTTCTCTTGTTTAGGCATTCCTTCTCGTAAATCTGTCACTTTAAAGCCTGCTTGTTTTAACAGTCGAAAATATTCCTCAATCGTACGATGATATTTTACTACATTCTTACCTATCCAAGGCTCGTTTCTTTCTCCCATTGAAAAATAGTCATCTACAACCCAATTAGTTCTTTTTCCCGATGAATCGGCACTCTCACAAGTAGAAAGCAACAGTGGGTGTTGAACAGTAAAAACGAATTTCCCATTATCTTTTAACGTATGGTATACACCCTGAAAAATCTTATGTAAATCTTTTATATAGTGAAATACTAATCTTGAAACAACCACATCCATCTCATGATTAGTAAAGCTCCAATTTTCTAGTGTGGAATGATAGACGGTAGCATTTGTGCCAGTTAAATGCCGGGAAGCTTCCTCATACATTCTTTTTGAACCCTCCACACCTACATAGTTTTTCGCACCTTTTTCTAATAGTTCGATACCGAAATTTGCATCTCCGCATCCTAAATCAAGAATTGACTTGCCTTTGATTTCCGCTAATAATTCATATAAAATCGGTCTTTCTATCCTATTATTAGGACTTGATTCTCGATTTCTTCTTGCTCGGTAATTCTCAAAAAATTGCTCATTATCATACACAGAGGAACCTCTATATGCCATTTATTCACCCCTTTTGAATTTCTCGTATTTTTTTCACAATCAATTCTACTAAAATATCATATCCATCTTCCCCAAAATGTAGTCCATCATTATGTATGCCTTTTAATTTCTTCTGATAATCTTTCATAGAAAGCATTTCTGTATAAAAATCAATAAAATGCGCTCCTGTTTCGACGGCAACTTCTTTAACAGCATTCGCATAACTCGCTAATACTTCATTTGTTCTAGCAAACTGAACCGACTCGTCGACTGGAGCTGGAGTGATAAGAATAGTCTTGGCTGTACCAATTAATTGGACCATTTTTCTTATATTATTTTGATAGGTTGATAAATCAATCATTTTATGAAAGGCTGCATCATTTGCGCCAAATAAAACCGTTACCAAATCAGGCTGCTTATAGATAACATCTTTTTTTATCCGATTTAATGCATCGACTGTGTTATTTCCACTAACTCCTGCATTAATTATTTCGTAGTTACCGATTTTATCTGCCATCTTTGCTGTCAAAACAGCTTCTTTTCTATTTTCTACCCCTGCAGTAATACTATCGCCAAAGCATATTAAAACAGACATTTATTCACCACCTTACTATAAGAATATTCAAGCTACTTGTTTTCTTTCCTATTTTATACCATTTAGATGAATTCGTCTTTTTCTTTTAATTAATTGGATGAAAAAGAGATACTTGTTGAAACTTTTTTATAATAATAGCAATAAGTCGGATAACTTATTAATACTTGGGTATTTTGAACTTTTTTGAGAGTTTGGTTTTGATAGTATTAATATTGACTGTATCCCCATATAAGAAGCACTATCTAGATTTTTTTCATAATCATCAATAAATAAGGTCTCATTTGCTGGTAAATTCATTACTTTAAGTGCGTTTTCAAATATACCTGAACTAGGTTTGTTCTCCCCAATTTCAAAATTAAAAGTCATATTATCAAAATAATCATAAAACCCTTCATTTTTTAGAACTCTTACGATAGATGGATCTGTATCAGATATAAGTCCAATTTTATACTTTTCTTTTAAACATTCAATTGTCTTTTTGGCATCATCATAAAACACATAATTAGAATTATTATATACTCTATCATAAGCAATAATCTCAGCTTGTTTCTCTGATAATTTAAGTTCAGGTAACTGTTTAGCTATTATTTTATAATAATTGCTGTACCTGACAAATTCCTCGGCTTCTTTCTTGTAAATTTCCGTTTTTAGACATTCATTTGCTTTAATAAATGCTGTATTGCGTCTATCCTTTGGTATGGAATGTAGAATATCCAAATTAATAAATTCTAAAGCCTTTTCAGTTATTTTCCAATCACCTGTAGAGGGACGAAATATTGTCCAACCAAGGTCAAAAAATATCCCGCGAATCGGTTTTTTTATCATCATAATCGAACTCCTTGATAAAAGAATGAATACAAAGTTTTCATAACCTACTAATGTCCCATTTCTTTTAAACGATTTTATTGTTTTGTTCTATAAAAAACAATAAATTTTCATTTTTTAGCATTTTATATACACTTTAAGTCCTTACGTTAAAATCTTCGAAAATCCTGTACTTGCTGCGTCATATCCCATTTTATTATAAAATTGATGCGCATTTGCTCGCTCTGGACGATTTCCGCTATTTAATCCGATTCCCACTACACCAAGTTCTTTTGCAAATCTTTCAACTTCGGCAAGTAACATCCTTCCACCCCCTCTATTTCTATAGGTAGAATCAGCTACAAAGGCTATTATTCTAGCATAAATACCATCTTTGTTATAAAGAAAATCTGTATGAAACCCAATCCTTCCAACCACTTTCTTTTCATCGCAAGCAACTAAAGTATAATGATTGGGGCTTGCATCAATAGCTGCTAATCGAATTTCCATTTGCTCAATGGAAGTCTGGTAACCAAGTTGTTCCATTAATACAGCTAATTCTTCTCTATCATTAGAAGTTGCTTTTCTTATCTTCATCTCTCACTCCTAACAAGATTTTAAATGGTGAATATACCTGAATAAGAGCCCACATTCAATGAAAAAGTAGTAGGACCATTAACAAGTTGATTTATATAAAAAAAAGCAGACCACTGACATAATTATTTGGTCTACCACATTTAAAAAATTTAAATAATATTAACTTTTTCTCCCCTCTAATCGTTGTTCCACCCGTTGAAATCCCCATTTCATAATAATTGGCACACAAAACAAGATAAATAATAAGCGAAACAATTGATAGGTTGTAATTATAGGCAAGTTCGCATGAACAGATTGTCCTAACACTGCCATTTCCGCCATTCCCCCTGGTGCTAAACCAATAAATGCAGTCAATAAGGAAATATCACTGTCTAAGCTAATTAAAATATAACCAAGTACTAAAGAAAAAAGCACAAGTAAAGAAGAAGTTATAGTGACGACACTTAAAAACTTAGCCTTATTTTCGATATTCCCAAACTTAATTTGCATACCAAGATGAATGCCTATTAATGTTTGAGCAATACAGGTTAATGTAGTTGGGATTGCTGGCACATCCATCCCAGCTATAGAAATAGTCGCAACGAGAAGCATTGGGCCAATCATAAATGGTGCAGGAAACTTCCACTTTTTCACTAAGCTTGCGATAAGAAAGCAAAAGAAAAGGAGCAGAAAAATCACCCAATGATAGCTTGCACTTTCTACATTAGCAGTCACGATAGTAGTTGCTTGGTTTCCATACAATATTGGACTATAAACAAGAAGCGGCACGAGAATGATAACAGATAATATTCGGCTGATTTGTATAACGGTTACGACTGTAAGATCAATTCCTTTAATTTCAGAGCTAATCGCAATCATTTGAGATAGACCACCTGGAATACTACCTGCAACAGTTGATTTTAAATTACTATGTGTCAATTTCGAGGTGATAAATGCAAGAATTAAACTAAAAGCAATCATGATAACAGTCATTAAGAGCATAGAGGGCAAGTGGCTCCCCATTTCCAATAATGTCTGTTTGGTGAATTGCTTTCCGATGAGGTATCCAATGACAAGAAGTCCGATATCTCGAAAAGAGAAAGGTAATTTAGGAGAATGTTTTGCAAGCCGAACATAAAGTATCGTACCGAACATGGGGCCAAGTAGCCAAGAAAGGGGAAGTTGGCATACTTGAAACACCCATCCTCCAAGTACGGCGGTTAAACATAAGAAAAGTAATGACATAATTTCGATCCCTTCTAAAAAAATAAGTACTCTAATTATACTACTTATTTTCCCTTAAAATGAAGGATCTTTTTATATTTCGGTAATCATTAGCTGCTTTTATAGCTAATCTCCTTCACTTTTACTTTTTGCAGTACCCATTCTTGCTTATTCCAGGTCCACCAAGTTTCCAAGTAACCGATTGTGTCTACTGCAGCTAATCCACTTATTTTTTGTTTTCCTTTAATAGCCGTTTGATTATTGAATCTAGTCATCTTTATCTCGGAAAACGGGGAAAGAATTAATTCTGTTGGTTCATTTAATCTTCCTTTATGATAAAGACCCAGTTTTTCATAATGATGTCTACGATCATATAAATCAAAAATATACGTTTTTTCTTTATTTATTTTTAATTCTGCCTTATAGGCATCCTTAAACTGACTTTCAACCGATGCTAACTCTGGTTTTTGTAATTCTACTAAATTATTTTCCTGCAATTGAAAGAAATAAAAATTTTTTTCTGATCCTCTTTCATTGGCAGAAACAGTAAGCACCAATTCTTTATGGTGATCATCATTTATATCCACTATATGTAATTTTGGATCAAAGCCACCTTCAACTGCCAAAGTTGCAGTCTTATCTTTCCGTATAGTTACATTAAGAAACAATTCCTTGAAGAAATTACTATTTTCAGGTTGATCGGAAGCATCCCCCTTTAATTGAATCACTTCTTCTTGATCATCATTTGTAATATCCGTCTTTTCTTCCACGATTAATTTATTCGTTTTCTCATCCTTCTCCATTGCATATACACCAGTAATAGCAGTTAAAGTCATTAAAAAGAAAGCACTTAAAGCAACAAGTAATTCCCTTCTCATGCTAAAACCTCCTTACATCATAATAGTGTTAGTATGACCTTTTTTGGAAAAATCATGTAAGTAAGGAAAAGAAATTTATAAAATAACGGGGATATTTGTTGTTTTAGAATTTAAGGGATGGATAGTTGCATTGGGACGAAGAAGGGATGAACGCCACTTTTTCCCTCATTCTTACCAAAAGTGGCTTTCATTCGCTTAAGCAACTCTCTTTTTCCCATCGTTCTTATCCAAAATGCATTTCATTCACTTACTCTATGTATACCTCACAATACTTCCTAATCCAAACCAAAGCAAACATGCTCAAAAAAAAGATTCCCAATCGCAAGTACACTTTGCAAATTGGGAACCCCTTAAACTTATACTATTTATGCTTCTTCGTGGGTAACTCTTTCTTCCCACAATTCTACAATCTTACCTGCCTCTGTTTCATCGATAACAAAGGAACCATTTGAATAGCGATCATTAAAGCGGAGGTCTGCAACTTTTACAGATTCCATCTCCCCTTTTTCGGTCTGTATATAAACTGTATCTTGTGATTTAACTACAGTCATACCAACAACACGATGTGGATTCGCTTTTAATTCACGAAGCGTGATTAAACCTCGTTTTGCTCTTCCTGAGAACTCAAATTCGGATAGCTTCATTTTCTTAATGGAGCCACGTTGCGTAATAATAACAACACTTTCCTCTTGCGGATTAGTAATTACTTTACCAGCAACGACATAATCGTTATCTTTTAGATTAATGCCTTTAACACCAGCTGCTCTTGCGCCAACTATATTAATCTCTTCCTCATGGAAACGTAAAGAGTAACCGAAATGTGTCGCAATAATCACTTCTTGTTTGCCGTTTGTAAGGTGAACATCGACTACTTTATCGTCACCTTTAAGATTAATTGCAACTAATGGCTTCGAGTAACGCTGTGCTTTATAATTAATCAATTCTGTTTTCTTTGCCATTCCATTTTTCGTAAAGAAAAGCAGATATTGAGATTGTTCAAAGTCCTTAATTGGCATAGCTTTCATAATCGATTCATCACGATCAATTGGAATAATATTCGAGATATGCTGCCCTAGGTCTTTCCAGCGTATATCCGGCAATTCATGAACAGGTAAATATAAATAGTTGCCTTTATCCGTGAATAACAATACTACATCTGTAGTGTTCACATCAATTTTAGCAAGAATTCTATCTGTATCCTTCATTCCAAAATCTTGGCCATTGCTGGCTGCATAAGAACGTTGACTTGTACGCTTAATATAGCCATCTTTTGTGACTGTTACAATAACATCTTCGCTTGCTACTAATACTTCAAGATTAATTTTGATTTCTTCAATTTCATCTTGAATCAGTGTACGTCTTTCACTTATGAAACGCTTTTTAACGTCTTTAAGTTCTTTTTTGATAACCGAAAGCAATTTCTTTTCACTTGCAAGAATGGCAGTCCATTCTTCAATTTTTTCCGCTAAATCTGCAGCTTCTGCTTCTAATGCTGTTATATCTGTATTCGTTAAGCGATATAACTGTAAAGAAACGATTGCTTCTGCTTGTGGCTCTGTAAATTGAAAAGCAGCGATTAAGTTATTTTTCGCATCTCGTTTATCTTTGGACGCACGAATAGTTGCGATTACTTCATCCAATATCGACAATGCTTTTATTAAACCGTCTACAATATGCTCTCGATCCTTTGCCTTTTCTAGGTCAAATTCCGTTCGGCGTTTAATCGTATCTTTTTGATGGTCAATATAGGCATCAAGTAAAGCAATAATCCCCATTAGCTTCGGACGTTTATTATGGATGGCAACCATATTAAAGCTATAAGTAATCTGTAGGTCCGTGTTTTTAAATAAGAAATTTAAAATTCCGTTTGCATCTACTTCTTTCTTTAGCTCAATAACAATACGTAAGCCCGTACGATCTGTCTCATCCCTTACTTCAGCAATTCCTTCTACTTTTCGATCTAATCGCAATTCGTCTATTTTTTTAACAAGATTACTCTTATTTAGCTCATATGGAACTTCTGTAATGACGATTTGTTGTTTGCCGCCTCTTAATGTTTCAATTTCTGTTTTCCCGCGGACAATTATTTTCCCTTTACCTGTTTCATATGCCTTTTTAATACCGTCTAACCCTTGGATAATACCGCCAGTTGGGAAATCTGGCCCTTTTATATGCTTCATAATATCTTCAACCGTACAATTTGGTGAATCCATTCTCTCCATTACACCATCTATGACTTCCCCTAAATGATGGGGTGGTATATCTGTTGCATATCCAGCTGATATCCCTGTAGAACCATTGACTAAGAGATTCGGGAATTTGGCTGGCAAGACAGTTGGTTCATTGGAAGTATCATCAAAGTTTGGAATAAAATCAACGGTTCTTTTTTCAATATCACGGAGTAATTCAGCCGAAATAGCAGAAAGCCTAGCCTCTGTATAACGCATTGCTGCTGGCGGATCACCGTCGATGCTACCGTTATTTCCATGCATTTCAATTAAAACGTTACGAACCTTCCACTCCTGACTCATTCTGACCATTGCTTCATAAACGGAAGAATCTCCATGTGGATGATAATTACCGATTACATTACCTACTGTTTTGGCTGATTTTCGGAAATGTTTATCATGTGTATTGCCTTCTACATGCATAGCATAAAGGATACGGCGCTGTACAGGCTTTAATCCATCCCTTGCATCAGGAAGTGCACGCTCTTGAATAATGTATTTACTATACCGTCCAAAACGGTCACCGATTACATCCTCTAGGGGTAAATCACGGTATTGCTCTAATGAACTCATGATGGACTGCCCTCCTCTGCGACCGTAATATTTTCATTTTCTAAAATATTACCTTCATCTTCTAAGCCGAATGCAACGTTTGATTCAATCCATTTTCTGCGTGGCTCAACTTTATCACCCATCAATGTTGTTACACGACGTTCTGCACGTGCAAAATCATCTATTTTTACACGGATTAGAGTTCTTGTTTCTGGATTCATTGTAGTTTCCCATAATTGATCCGCATTCATCTCACCTAGTCCTTTATATCGTTGCAGGATATAACCTTTGCCGACTTTTTTTATCGCATCCTGCAGGTCATCGTCACTCCATGAGTATTCGATGACTTCTTTTTTTCCAGAACCTTTACTTACCTTGTATAAAGGTGGTAGGGCGATGTATACTTTACCAGCTTCTAAAAGTGGCTTCATATAGCGATAGAAAAACGTTAGTAATAGAACTTGGATATGGGCTCCATCGGTATCAGCATCTGTCATAATAATGACTTTGTCATAGTTAGCGTCTTCTACATTAAAGTCGGCTCCAACGCCTGCACCGATTGCATGGATAATCGTATTAATCTCTTCATTCTTAAAAATATCTGCAAGCTTTGCTTTTTCGGTGTTGATTACTTTCCCTCGAAGAGGCAGTACTGCTTGGAAACGACGATCTCTACCTTGCTTTGCGGATCCGCCAGCTGAGTCCCCCTCCACTAAATATAGTTCATTTTTCTGTGGATTTTTTGATTGCGCCGGTGTTAGCTTACCAGAAAGAACGGCTTCCCCACGCTTACGCTTTTTGCCACTTCTTGCTTCTTCTCTAGCTTTTCGAGCCGCTTCTCTTGCTTGCGCTGCTTTAATCGACTTTTTGATTAACAGGGTACTAACTTCAGGATTTTCCTCAAAGAAATAGGCTAAATGCTCGGATACAACTGCATCTACAGCCGATCTTGCTTCGCTTGTACCTAATTTCCCTTTTGTTTGTCCCTCAAATTGCAGTAAGTCTTCCGGTACTCGAACAGAGACTATCGCAGACAGTCCTTCACGTATATCAGAACCATCTAAGTTTTTATCTTTTTCTTTTAAGAGACTGACTTTACGAGCATATTCATTGAACATACGAGTCATTGCTGTTTTTGCACCAGCTTCATGGGTACCGCCATCTTTTGTGCGGACATTATTAACAAATGACAAGACATTTTCTGAATATCCATCGTTGAATTGAAAGGCATATTCCACTTCAATTCCATTGCTCTCTCCCTCTAGGCTAACTACAGGATGAAGCGTATCTTTCTCTTCATTTAAATAGCCAACAAATGCTTCGATTCCATTTTCATAATGGAAAACACTTTGCTCATTATTTCTTTCATCAATAATTTCAATTCGCAATCCTTTTAATAAAAAAGCAGATTCTCTTAACCGCTCACAAAGCGTTTCATAATTATACGTTGTTGTTGAAAAAATCGTTTGATCTGGCTTAAAGTGAATCGTTGTACCAGATTGATTCGTTTTCCCGATTTTTTCTAATGTTGTAACAGGTTTTCCGCCGTTTTCAAAACGTTGTTCATAGACAAATCCATCACGCTTAATGTTTACGACAACCCATTCTGATAGCGCATTAACTACAGATGCACCTACACCATGCAGGCCACCACTTGTTTTGTAGCCACCCTGTCCAAATTTTCCTCCAGCATGAAGAATGGTAAAGATAACTTCAGGAGTTGGCTTTCCAATCTTATGCATTCCAGTTGGCATTCCACGTCCTTTATCCTTGACACTTATGGAATTATCACGATGGATTTTTACAATGATAGTATCTCCAAATCCAGCCAGTGCTTCATCGACTGCGTTATCTACAATTTCATATACAAGATGATGCAAACCTCTAGAATCTGTACTCCCAATATACATACCAGGACGTTTCCTTACAGCTTCTAATCCTTCTAACACTTGAATCGCATCATCATTATATTCGAATGCTTGCTGATCCTTTGCCACTGACATACCCCTTTCACTTCTACAAATCCGACATATTATCTTTCTATGTATCATGTCGAACAATTGTTTATGTATTCGTCTAAAAAACGAATTATCCTCTAAAATCCCAAAATTTTATAGGAGAACTACTTTTCTTAAGGCTGTAATCTAAATGATTGGTGCTTATCAATTGGAAATCTTATTTAGAGTTCCTGAGCTTCCTGAATACACACGTAGACTCATGGGGAATTTAGCGCCACCCAGGCTATGCCTGGGAGGTTCTCCCCTCGTACCACGGAAAGTGAAGTGCATTTGAGCAGCAGATTAAATTAGCAAAAAAGCCTTTGTTTATTAGACGAGTTTAAAAGAAGGCTATTCTTCCAACCTTCTTTTTTTTCAAATATATTGAAATTTTATAAACAGTTGTTGATACTAATTTCAAAAAATAGAACAATTGTTCCCACATCGTATTGTAGCACATAATCTCATCTTTTACGTTCATTTTTCAAATTTATCTTTTGATTTTATCTTTCGATTTTTTCCCGGCAAAACCAATATTATACCAATCACCGCAAAAGCAAAAGAAATTTTTTAAGAGGATTTCCTCTTTTTATCTATATTATGTTAACACAGATTCTTTGGAAAAACGAATAAGTTTACAAAAACAGTTGGCATTTCCAACGAATAATAGCGTTTTATCCTAACAAATTACAAGAATGTAAAGCGTATTGAAAATGAAAAAGCAGAATGATTTCTTTCAAATCATTCTGCTTTTCCATCCTATAATTTTGTTCAAAAGTTCCTATTTAGTCATTGCATGCTCGACTTTGATGCAACGATCCATAATTACCGTATAGCCTTTTTCTTTTAATAGGTTGAATGTTTCTTCGTGAACTAGTCCTAATTGTGCCCAAAAAACATCTGCATCTATTTTTTCAAACTCTTCTGCAACCTCTGGCAAATATTCAGATCTTCTAAACACATTGACAATATCAATATGTCCTTCAATATCGGTTAATTTCTTTACCGCTTTTACACCAAATACTTCATCTACCGTAGGATTAACAGGAATAATTTCATAACCTGCATTTTTCATAGCTTCTGAAACCATATAAGAGGTTCGCGAAGGATTATCGCTTAAACCAACCACTGCAATTTTCTTTGCCTTTTTTAAAATTTCCCCAATTTCTTCTCGACTTGGATTATTAATAGCCATTGTACCTGCTCCTTTTCCAATCATTTTTTTATACGTTTCCCCAAAAGGAGGAAGAAAAAACAATAGAAAGCAATTTATGTTTCCGTACTTTTACAATAGCAAATTTTTCTATTTTTCTAAAGAAAGATGTATATATTTTATATATATTTACTCCCTTCACGTACGCTCAGCTTAGGCAGTGGATGTTCCTGGATAAATTGTCTAACTGATATGGGATTCGTTTTCGAGTATTCCCTTAACGCCCATCCAATTGCCTTTTGTATAAAGAATTCCTTGCTTGTTGCATTTTGGACAATATATCGATACAAACGAATTTCTTCCGTCATTCCTTTAAATTTCAGCTGGTATAAGATTGCCGCGCGGCGCAGCCATAAATGGTTACCATATGCCCAGTACTCGATTACTTCGTCTTTCACTACTGGATAATCTTTAGCAAGCTGTCCTACAGCATTAGGAGCAAGGCTATCCACCGTATCCCACCAAGATTTTGTAGTAATCAGCTTTTGCAATAAAGTGAGATTATCTTTCGTTAATATCTTCAAAGATTTGTTTATATAATCTAACGCGGCATATTGATATTCACGCTCCTCCTTTTCCCATAAACCTTCAACAAAAGACTGTTGAAAATCTAATTTTAAAAGACCACTTTCTACATAGAACTGCTTCATAAGCATTCTTCTTTCTGGTGTTTTAATACCTAAAAACGTGAAATGATTCTTCAAATATTTTTCCATCGGAATCGCTTTTTCTCTATCCTGATTTTTTTCAAATATAAATGAAAGCTGTTCTACTAAATTTCTAGTTAAATTCATGTTTGATTGATTCATAACGATCATCCTTTTTTTCAAATTTTGGTTTTTATCTACATAATCTTAGTTTTAGAGTATGAGTATATAATGTTTATTTCTTACTAATCCAACTTTTTACATTCAATATTTTCCGTTTCCGGGCCGATATATAAGTGTAAATTTACAATCTATATAAAAGGGGAAATCGACTTGAAATTGCTGAAGAATTTAACTATTTCCAAGAAACTTTTAGTCTTCATTTTATTAAGCATCATTGCACTTTGTACAATCGGTTTTACAGGTTTATTTTACATTAAAAGTATGGCACAAAATACAAAAGAGATGTACGAAAAAAGCCTAGTTCTTATTACAAACATGATGCAAATTAGAGTAAATAATAGAGCAAGTGATGCTTATACACTAGAACTCTTACTAACTACGGATCAAGCAAAAAATAATGAACTGAATGAGCAATTGACATCTGTTTGGGAAGAAATGGATAATTTACTTTATGAAATTGAAAAGGGAAATTTAACAGAAGAGGAACAAGAGCTAGTTAGTGACTATAAAACAGAAGCACAAGAATTAGATATAGCCCGAAAAAATGTCGTAGATCTTGCTTTAGAAAATAAAAATGAAGAAGCATATGCACTCTTTAAAGAGGACGTCGATGAACGTCGAAAAACTGCTAATAATAATCTCAAAGAGCTTCAAAGTATAAAAACTGCTTCTGCAGAAAAGAAATACAAAGCAAATCAAAATCGATTACAAACTGTAACTACTATTGTCTTTTCTATTATCGCTGTTTCACTTATTCTATTGTTGTTAATTAGCTATTTTATTGGTCGTATGATAACAAGACCAGTAAAAGAAATAAAAAACTTGCTAATGAAGGCTGAAGCGGGAGATTTTACTGTAAAAGGAGCTTATCAATCAAAAGATGAGATAGGAGAACTTACTTCTTCTTTCAATCATATGACAGAAAAACTTCAGTCTGTGTTTAGCACTGTTCAAGACTCTTCCCAACAGGTTGCCTCTGCATCTGAAGAGCTTAGTGCAAGCTCAGAACAAAATAGTCGTGCAAGTGAACATATAAGCTTAACAATCCAAGAGCTAGCAACAGGCTCAGATGCACAAGTAGCAAAGGTAAAAGAAAGTAATAAAGTTATTACAACAATTACGGAACACACAAAATTAATAGCATCTCATACAGAAAAGATGTCTGAAAACGTAAAACATGCTTCTGATAGGGGTAGCGTCAGGAAAATGCGGATTTACAACGTTAGGGAATTACACATATAAAAAAAGCTTAATCTCTCGGTGTTATGAGTTATTAGGCTTTAATAATTTGATTCAGCTACTAGTTATAAATTGATTAGTATCTTACAAACGTAGTCACACTTCGCTTAGAAGCAATAGTCCGTCTCACCAGTTCTTCTTTCCACTTTTTTTCACTTAACTGATATTCACCATATTGATCCTTATAAGTCTTTTTTAAAAGATTTATCGTTCTTGCTTCCTCTGGGTAATTAAAAGACAATGCTTTGCCATGACGGCCCTCTTCATAAATATATAGCTCAATAACGTCACCAATTTCCATTATTTTATCTAAAAAGGTTATAAATTCAAAGTCTTCTCCACCATATTCATAAACATACGGCAGTGTAAATGGTAAATGCGCCTTATAATTTTCACCACTAATAAATGGGAAGTTATTATCCTCCTGATGGAACTCTTGTATCGGTCTTAAACTTGCAATAAAATAATGACTGGTCATTTCATCACCTACTATAAAATTGGTAATTTGAATATAAATAAGAATAAGGCAATTTACGACTAAAAAATGCCGTAAATTGCCTTGGATTAAAGGCTGTTTTTGTATTATTGTGGACTACCAAAGAATGCATGTGCGCCTTCTAATCTGATAGATTTTCCGTATTCATACCCAATAACAGGATCGTAATGATATAACTTCCCACTACGGTTACCACCATCAATTTCAGCCCCCACAGCTTTTCCAAGCGGACTAGCCTCTTTCGCGATTGAAGATGCATTTGAAGAAGATGTAGACCAAGTACTAGTACCTGATTTTAATCGGGATACTGCTTTTGATCTTGAAAGCCCATTACCAACCCAGAAAGGAAATAGTCTTTAAAAACGAAGTGGAATGGAGCGGAAAACACTCGACTCCTGCGGGAAATAGAGGACGCTTTAGACCCCGCAGCGCAGCAGCAGGAGGCTCAGCTTCCTCCCCGACACATCGAGCGTTTGTAGCGCAATGGAACAAAATAGTTTTTACACTTGACTATATTTAAAAACATAAATAACCATTGTATAAAAGGAACCTTTATTTAAGAGCTAAATTAGAGATTGTTCGTCTCTACAGAGTGGCTATTTACTTTTGTCCCAGCCTTTTCTACATTTTTTATTTAGTAAGTTTCTCTGCGATTTTTTTATAGCTCATTTCATTTGTTAAGCGAAAACTGCCAACTTGAATTTTCTTATGGTAGTCATTATCGATTAAGTATGTTTCAAATTCTTCTTGATCTTCAACAATTTTATTTTTATATAATAATGTTGCAATGGTTGAAATACTCATTCCGCTTTTGACTTTTAGCGTATAGGCATAGCTCTCTTGTTCTTGTTCTTTAGACTCTTCCTGTTTCTTCTCATTTGCTTCAGCAGCAGTTTTTTCTTGGGATTGTTTCTTTTCCTCTATGCTTTTCTGTAAATCCTCATATTCTGCATCACTTAATACGATAAAACCTTTTTGTTGCAGATATGTACTCGCATCGGTGACATTTAGGACGGTTTCAGCTTGATCCTTCTTTTCCTGATAGAAGTAAAAACTACCGATTATACTTGCTGTAATAAGCATTCCTATTGCAAATGAACGTAAGCTTTGTTTCTTCATCTAGTTACTTTCCTTCCCTTTCATTTATAATTTGCTGAACTTGAGAAATGGATAGGGAAGATTGATTGGCAATCTGATCAACTGGAACTCCACTTGCTGCAAGCGTCCAAACTTGGTTTTTAATAATAGCATGAATCGATTGTGTATTTTCCGTCTGGATAGGATTTGTCTCATATATGGGAGAAGACTTGAAAGAAAAATCTTCTTCACCAATTAATAATTCCTCTTCTAATACTTTTAATTTCTTTTTTATTTTATATAGTTCTTGTACTTGTTGAATGGAAAGCTGATCTATTTCCTCTCGTAAGTCTTTTATAGGATCACGAAGAAAAAAAGATAGGATCAGCAGGAATAAGGAAATTCCTAATATAACTAGCATTACAATTAACATAATTCACCTCAGGACAAATTCTTAATTTTTGACTGTCTTCAAAGAAAAGTAATCATAAAAGCTACAGAAAACAGTTCATACTATAGCTATTCTATCATTTTCAATCCATAATTCCTATTGCATCAGAGCTCAACTATGAAAGGAAGAGAGGAATAAGTGATCAGACGAAGGATTTATTTTATGAGTCAGTCAGGAATTCCATTATTTTTTCGTGAAAAAGGAAGACAATATTCGAATTTGTTTGCGAAACATTTAGGAATATGTCGTAATTCAACTTGTTTTTTAGAAAGCAAATGTCGAAACTAGGTTACTAGAGCAAAAGGATAGCAGGGAGAAAAAATTTTTTGCGCCTTTAAGATAAACGTACGTAAGATTAAGCATAATCCGACAAAATCTGTTCGTTGTGGCATCAACCATTCAGTGGTAACATAATAGTATAAATAGGGAACTAAAAGGAATCTTGTAGACATATACTAGTAATTTGCGATACATACTTCAAAAGAATTTCATAAAAAGATAATCAAAATTTAGAAAGAGGTGCTATTTCTATTGATTGAACAAATTGTAAGTTTAAGACGTAAAGGACTTTCTTTCCGTAAAATTGCCATTGAGCTAAATTCGACTGTAGGTAAAGTTCAATACCAGTGGAAAAAGTACGTGAAAGAACAAGAGATGAATGTACCAGTTGAAGAGGAAAAACTAAAACCTCAATCACAGCTAAAGAATCCTTATGTGTCTGAACATTTTTGGACAAGTATTGATTTATTAACAAAGAAAAATGGCATGGAAGCTTGGTTAACAAGTGAAAACACTGCACTTGTTTTTTGGAGAATACCTGAAGGGAAATGGCAGCTAATCTCAACATATTACGATCTTGACCCGGAAACTTGCTCTTTGGCAGTAAAGATTAATGATATAACGAGCATTATTTATAATGGAAGAAATGCGCATAGTTTTCGTCTTCTTCCTGTAGAGAATAGACAGGAATCAATTGTATTGCAAGACTTGATACCAAACAGAAGTTTTTGCTTTGAAATTGGCGTTCTTGATGTTTATCAATCCTTTTTGCCCATACTACAGTCTAATCCATTGCATACTCCTAGAACTTCACACGATCAAGCGGGTACTATGGAAAATGAGCTACAGAAGTGGGAAAAAGGGGACATTGCTATCCCAAATTGGATTGAGCATGTAAGCACCTATAGCTATTATGAATTAGAAGAGCAAGAGGATGTGAAAAAGAAATGACTGGTTCGTATTTCCAATTGATAGTAATAAATAATATTCCTTTTATGAGCTTTTTTTCAGAAGATAAGAGCAAAAAAAGAGAATTTTATGAACATACAATCCAATTTATTAACTTTCTTTTCCTTACTGAAAAAGAGAATCCCCCATATATCATTCAACTTGTGGTACCACCAATATATTTGGAAATGCTTGATATGCCGTCGTTTCGCGAGGAAATAACAGAATTTTTAGAAAAAGAAGAACGGAACTTTGAATTACTCTCTTATTGGCAACAAAAGGATAGGAATTTATTAAAAGTGCTTAAGTCGCTCATTCAAGAAAATCGAATAGAATTACTTGCAAGTCCAGCTTCCTTTTCTCATTTATCAAATGTCTCAACAAGTACAGGGGTTCAATTACAAATTGAAATGGGCTTATCGATTATAGATGATTATTTAAACTATCGACCAAAAGGATTTTGGTTCCCAGAAGGATATTTTTCACCTGGGTTGGACTTATATTTGCAAAAAGAAAAATTAAGTTACAGCTTTCTTAACAGTGCGACCATTTATTATAGTGACCCTTTGCCAAGTGATGTTGGAATAGCGGTTGAATCTCCTCATCATGTTGTCTTTTTTCCTGTTGAAGAAAAATTGTATCAGATTTTTCAAGATAAGAAAGTACAAAAGCAAGTATGGGATAAAGCGATTATGGACGTTCTTGAATCGTATAATCATTATACGAATGAGTCGATTTTGTCACTGCCAATTGATTTAGTTAGTTATACAAGGGTAATGGAGGAGTTACATAAAAGTATCCGTTACTTAAACGATGAAGGCTACATGGTTCCTATTACACCTAAAACGTATATGAAGCAATTTAGTCAAGGGATGGATCATGTGCATCTTTGTTCTTCCTTTTTGAATCGTCAAAGAGAAAGCTATATGCTTAAACAAAGTTCTCCATATGCCTCTTTAGCTTTTTTGGAAAGAGAACTTCATCAGTGGAGACAAGTTGCTTTAGAGGATGATGTCCAAAGAGTCCAAAGACACATGGAGAAAGAATGGTTATTGCTGAGTGCTTTACTTTATCAAGATAATTGGACGAGCGAAGAAGTAACAGCTAATCTTGAAGCAGCAAATCAGTTAAGTGGCTATATGAAAGGACCTATTGATAAGGAATGGATGTCATTAAGAGAAAAGATGTATCCAATTTTAAATACAACAATTCAAATAAACAATCATAAAAAAGTGGAGCAGGAGCCGACAAATAAAAAGAAGGTACTCATTTTATCATGGGAATATCCGCCGAATATAGTCGGTGGTCTTGGTACACATGTAGTAGGATTGACGAATAGTTTAATAAAAAATGGATATGAAGTGCACCTAATTACAGCACAGGATATGAAAAAAAATGTAGAAGATGTGGAAGAAAAGGATGGCTTATTTGTTTATCGAGTTAAACCAATTTATAGCATAGACCAAAACTTCATCCATTGGATTGGCGGTTTAAATCTAGCCATGTGGGATAAAGCGATTGAAATAGGAAAGAAAACTACATTTGATTTAATTCAAGCACATGATTGGTTAGTTGGAGCTGCTGCAATTTCTTTAAAGGATCAATTAAATATTCCATTAATAGCAACCATTCATGCGACAGAACATGGAAGAAATGGTGGTATCTATACGGAAATGCAAAAATTTATCCATGAAAAAGAAAGACAGCTCGTACATGCCGCTGATTCTTTAATTGTTTGCAGTGAATATATGCAAAATGCGGTAATGAATATTTTTGAAGTAGAGCAATCAAAAATTCATGTTATCCCAAATGGCGTAGAATCTACGCAAATAGAAACAGTTTCGATAGCTCCTTTAGAACCCTTTTATTTGGATAATAATAAAAAAATTATTTTTGCAATGGGAAGAATGGTAAAAGAAAAGGGCTTTGGAACTTTGCTGGAAGCAGCCAAGAAATTACTTAATAAGCGATCCGATTTACATTTTATTATCGCTGGAGTCGGTCCTATGTACGATGAGTATCAAAAATTTATTGAGAGAAACCAATTATCGGAAAGTATTCGATTAATAGGATACTTACAGGAAGAACAAAAAAATGCATTTTATGCTCATTCGGATATCGTTGTTATCCCAAGCTCTTATGAGCCATTTGGAATTGTAGCACTGGAGTCGCTTATATTTGCCATCCCAACGATTGTTTCTCGTACAGGTGGCTTAAAAGGAATTATTCAGGATAATGAAACAGGTCTCTTTATGGAGCCAAATAATGCAGATAACTTAGTAAAGAATATAGAGTATTTATTGGAGAATCCATCCATAGCTAAAGAAATTGGAGAAAACGGAAAAAAATTAGTGAGTAAACTTTTCAGCTGGAATCGGATTGGAGAAGAAACAAAAAGAGTTTTTGATGAACTGCTCGTAAATGCAAAGGTAAAAGAAACTATATCTAACTAAAAATAGTAGAGTAGGTGAAATAAGAATGAAGATTGAGGCGAACTTACAAAAGGATTATCAAAGTGCTAAAAAAAAGTTATTTATGAAAAAATTAACGACAACACCAGGAATTTGGATTGATGGAAAAACATATTGGATTCAAAATGGCTATGAAAAATTAATACCAGAACATGCGATTTCGGTTCATGTAAAGCAAATACACAAGCATTCTAAAATTCAATATAACGAGATTTACGTTAGAAATCATTCTCAACAGATGAAAAAAATGAAAATTTTAGTATTAAATTATTTTTCAAAAGCTTGTCTAGAACATCTTTCTTTCGTTTCACCTACGGAAAATGTTATCTATCATTCCATCGATGAGCAGCTATATTTAGTAAATGGGGAACATAATGCTAATAATATCGAGCAGCGAACCGTTCAGCCTATTTGGAATGTACACACAGAGCATATATGGAGCAATAATCAAAAAGGCATACTTAAATATCAGCCAATGGCAAAAGGGTCAAGCGTAAGCATTTTTTCATTAAGTATGGAGATTAAGCCCCAATCGATTGGGATTAGCCGTGCTTGGTCTATCACTGGAACGGAAAAAAAAGATATTTTAGATTTGAATTCCATTCTAATGAAAACAAGTACTAGCATTTCCTAACAAAAGATGTTATCATATAAAAGTCGTATGCACGAACTAGCAACCAATAGTTTGGAGGGAAATAAACATGCGTGTAAACATTACGTTAGCTTGCACTGAATGTGGTGATCGTAACTACATTTCTAAAAAAAATAAACGAAATAATCCAGATCGTCTTGAGCTAAAAAAATATTGTTCAAGAGAAAAACGTACTACGGTTCACCGTGAAACAAAATAAGCAGAAGGGATATCCCTTCTGTTTTTTTCTTATGTAAAAACAGAAGGCAAGGATGGTGTATACATAAATGCAGGAAAAGAAACAGTTCCGAACAAATATGATCAAACAACTACAAACAATTAGTAAACCTCAATATGAGCAAATGTCTTATCAGATAGCTCTCCAATTATATAATAATGCTTCATTTACTTCTGCTTCTCATATAGGCATTACAATTTCCAAATTTCCTGAAGTTGATACATACCAAATTATTCGTACTGCATGGCAATTAGGAAAAAAAGTAAGTGTGCCAAAGTGTATTCCTGAAAATAGACAAATGGTCTTTCGTCAGTTAGAGCAATTTGATCAGCTAGAATCTGTTTATAGCAATCTGTTCGAACCAATTGTGGAAAAAACGGTACAAACTGATTCGGCAGAAATTGATTTACTCCTTGTCCCTGGACTAGCCTTTTCGAAAAAAGGATACAGATTAGGATTTGGAGGAGGATATTATGATCGATTTTTACAAAATTATAAGGGGAATACAATTTCCTTAGCATTTGCTATACAGCTTCAAGAAGAAATACCATTACAAAACCATGATTTGGCTGTACAGAAAATTATTACAAATGAAGGGATAATCTGTATAAATGAGTAGTATAATGTATGCCATTATCATTTTATTTGTCTCCTATTATGCATATAAACGCAGGTCTTTAACAATGAGTGGTGCAATCGCAGCTTTTTTTGTCGGTATTGGAATCGCATTAGGATTTGGCTATAAAGGACTGCTTATTTTAGGAGCATTTTTTGTGTCCTCTAGCATGCTTTCAAAATACAAAAGCATAACAAAACAATCAATGGAGAAAAAAACACAAAAAGGCTCTACGAGAGATTGGTTACAAGTAATGGCGAATGGCGCATTGGCTGCAATTGTGGGTGTTATTTATTTTTTTACAAAAGAGTCGGTGTGGATTATGGTATTTGCCATATTGCTTGCAGCAGCTAACTCGGATACATGGGCATCCGAAATTGGATCACTAAGTAAAAAAAGACCTTTATCTGTTCGAACATTTAAGCAGGCAGATACAGGCACTTCAGGAGCAATCAGCATATTAGGGACATTTGCTGCATTAGCAGGTTCCTTAGTGATTGCCTTCGTAGCCATGCTATTATTTCCAATCCAGCCATGGGGAATTTTTCTCATTTTTCTTTTTGGTTTTTTAGGAAATGTGATTGATACCCTCTTAGGTGCGTTTATTCAGGTTGAGTATAAATGTCCAGTTTGTGGTCAAATAGTGGAAACGAAATTGAAATGTCATAAGACCGTTGTGAAGATAAAAGGCTTTACACTCTTTAATAATGATATGGTGAATGTGCTATCTGGCTTTTTTGCAGTATTGGGATATCTTTATTTTCATTGGTAATCTTCCATATTAGTCGTATATATTGAGAAAAAATACGGGAATATTTTCACTTAGTCTATACGGATAAAAAATAATATAATCACCAAACTAATAATTAGGAGGGATGGATAAAATGTCAAGAGTATTCTCCATTTTACTAATTGCTTTAGGTGGATATTATTTATTTCAAAAACGATATCGTGTTGTAAATACCGTTTTGAGAAATCCGTTTATCCGGAAATATGCAGTAAGAATATTAATGAGTGTTCCAAGTGTAAAAAGAATGATGATGAATTCCGTTTTTGGACGTTCTAGAAATACTATTTATCAATAGGTTTTCAAAAAAGCAATCTAAATCCCTGTGAAGTCATAATAAGCTCACAGGGTATTTGGATTGCATTTTCTTAATAATGTTTCTAATCATTTTAAAAAGGGAATAATCAAATGGTTTAAAGTAGCTATATGTGCGCAGTGAATTGGACTTATCGAAATTTTGAGCTTAGTTTCCATACATAATAGAATTATGCAAATAGTATTTAAGCGTAAAAAAGGAAATTATCTACAATTTATAGTATTGTTAAGAAAAGGTAATCTCCGAAAATGAAGAGATTCCTTATTTATAAGAACTGGCAGAATAAAAGGAGAAGTCTATTATATAAGCGTTCGAAAGAGTAGGAGAAGACAGATGGAGTTAGAACCTTATAAGTATTGGAGAATAATTCATTTTTTAATAATGGAATGTCATTATAAATTAATCTACTTATCAGAAAATCAACAAGAAATGTGGTTAGAAGGAGGAGGGGATTCGACTAACCTACCAATTATTCGATTATTTCAAGTAGACCTTGACTGGAGTAATTGGTTAAGCAGAGATATGGAACGGACAGCATTAAATGCAGAGAAAATAAGACGTACATTGCGTAAACGCTCCCTTCATGTAGAGAGCCTTTATATAACACCCTTTCCGCCTGTAGATTCCTATGATCATATAGTAAATCGATCATTCATTAGTTCGGATAAAAAAGTACAAATAAATACAAGCCTTCTCGAACGATCTGTTCAAGAGTGGGAGATAGCAGGACATAAAATAACAGACTTAAATGTCATCCCTAAAACGGCAGAAGAACGAGACGATCAAATACAAAATTATAAAGAGGAAATCTTTGCTCTAATAAGACAAAATGAAGAAGAAGAAAAACAGCTACTTAATTTTGGGAAACCGTTTATCTCTTATCTATGTATTGGTGTTCAAGTTATGCTGTTTTTCTTAATGGAAATGAGTGGGGGAAGTACCAATAGTGAAACGTTAATTAAATGGGGAGCAAAAATAAATTATTTAATCGCTGATGGGGAATGGTGGCGATTAATAACACCGATTTTTTTACATATTGGTTTATTGCATTTAGCATTGAATTCGATTGCGCTTTATTTTGTGGGTCCATTAATAGAGCGGATTTTTGGGAATACTAGATTTTTTATTATTTATCTATTTGCTGGATTTAGTGGAGTATTTGCAAGTTACTTATTCAGTCCATCCTTATCAGCTGGCGCAAGTGGCGCGATTTTTGGATGCTTTGGCGCTCTTCTTTTTTTTGCATGGCAATTTCCAAAGCTTTTTTTTCGCGTGATGGGTTGGAATGTCATTATCATTATCATTATGAACCTGATTTTTGGCTTTACTATACAAGGAATCGATAATGCTGGACATATTGGTGGATTAGTAGGCGGTTTTTTAGCAACAGCTATTGTATATTTTCCAAAGAAAAAAAGCTGGAAAATCCAGCTTGGTGCAATACTTACTACAGCATTCCTTTTAAGTATTGGAATTATCTACACTTCAAGTCCAGGTGTTTTACAAAAAGGTGATCAATCTGCATTAATAATGGTTAATAATTATATAAATAATGAAAAATACGATAATGCTGAAAAAGCTTTGAAGACAATGGAATTTAAAAATAATGAAGAATATTATTTTTTACTTTCTTATATCCAGCTTAAAAAAAAGCAACTAGCAGAAGCGGAAAAAAATCTTCAAAAAACAATCACTTTAAATCCGCAATTTCATGAGGCATATTATAATTTAGCGGTTGTCAGCTTATACGATAAAAAACTAGAAAAAGCAAGAGAATATATTCAAAAAGCATTAGAGTTAGACCGGGAAAATCCGAAATATCTTCAATTATGGGATAAAATTAAAGAGTAGAAATTTGCTGTCTTAAAACAATTGGTTCACCGTCTTTTGTCGTAAACAATACAAGAAGATGATTATTATTCACTAATAATACAGGGATAGAACTTCCGATGGGATCAGCGATGGTTCCATCTTCTTTTATAATTCCAAGGAAGTAGTTTTTATAGAGTCCTTCTGTTAATTGTCCGATTATTTTTGCGCTTTGTTCCTTTGAAAATGATGGAAGCGGTGAATCGTTATATTGCGTTAATTCTGTGAGTAACAGTTTTGTATCATATTGCTCTTCTGATATATGGAATTTCTTTAACACTTGACGATAGGAATACTCAATATAATCTCGTGTTTGCTTATCCAAGGTTGTTGCCCAATCTTTTTCTACTAAGTTATTCGGAATATGAAAGGATAAAGGTGTATTTTCAAACTTTGAATTGATGACATATAGGTTGTCTGCAGAAATTTTTTGTGAACTGAAAATTCTTTCACTAGTATCATGTATTTCTGCATAATGGAATGTAATTGCTTGTAAATAATTGCTTTCTCTTTCCACGACTGTCTTTTCCTCTGAAAGTTCTAATGTATTTTGTTTCCATTCTCCCATTGTGCTTATCAATTTTCCATTGGCATAAAGGAAGCTCATATCTTGTCGCAAATAGGCCCGTTTGTTAATAGAAGAGTTGCTTTCCCAAAGAATGCTGTACTCATCGAATCTTTTTTTACTAAATGTGAGGGTAGTGTTTGCCTTAGGAAACGTTACGGTTGGATCAATGGGAAAATAGGTGATACTTTCCTTTGCAATCTGTTTTTGCTGAAAAATATAAAAAATAGCGATAAGGATAATAAGAGAGATACTTAAACGAATAAAATCTTTTTTCATTATTTTCACCGCTCCGTCTAATGGAAATAATAAATGACCATCTAATTACATGCCTGTCTTATATACACTTTTTTAAATATATGAAGTAAATAGAGAAATATGATAAAAGGGGGAATTAAGACTTAAATTTGGCTAGGACCCAATTATTATTCTTTTTTCTTCCTTATAAACGATTCTAATAGGAGAAATGAATCTGCTGTTGAGGAAACGGTTTATTTCCGATATACTTAATTTGAAAACGATTAATCTATCGCTTTATGCAAACCTTTGCAGTGAGTGGAAAATGTATGAAATCGAGGGGTACCATGCAAACAATTTATGATGTGCAGCAGTTTTTAAAAAAATACGGAACGATCATCTATGTTGGTGATCGAATAGGCGACTTGCAATTAATGAAATTCGAAATAAAAGAATTATATCAATCTCAATTAATAAAAGAACAAGAATTCGACTCTGCGATGCGATTGCTTAATCAGGAAATTCAGCATTTAACGAAAACAGAATAATAGGGGGAATATTAACAATGCATGAAAAATGGGTAGCTGGAATAGACTTGGGTGGAACTACGGTAAAAATTGCTTTTTTATCCTTAAATGGAGATTTAATTGACCATTGGGAAATACCAACAGATAATTCAGAAGAAGGAAAAAACATTACATCTGACATTGCTAAATCAATTGATGCTAAATTGCAAGAATTAGGTCATTCGAAGAAAGATGTTTTAGGTGCGGGAATGGGTGCGCCAGGACCATTTGATTATGAAACTGGGGTTATTTTTAATACAGTTAACTTAGGTTGGCCAGATAATTTCCCGCTAAAAGCTCGTCTTGAGGCAGATTTAGGATTGCCTGTTACAATCGACAATGATGCAAATTGTGCAGCACTAGGGGAAATGTGGAAAGGAGCTGGAGAGGGATCGAAGGATTTAGTTTGTGTGACGCTCGGTACAGGTGTAGGTGGCGGAGTTATCATTAACGGTGATATAGTCCAAGGTGTTAAGGGAGCTGCTGGTGAAATAGGTCATTTAACGGCAATAGTTGAAAATGGTGCTCCTTGTAACTGTGGGAAAACAGGCTGTTTAGAAACGATTGCTTCTGCAACTGGAATTGTTCGTTTGGCAAAAGAAAGATTAGCGGAAAGACATACATTAAGTGTACTTCATTCGGTTTTAGATCAAGAGGGAGCCATTACAGCAAAAGATGTATTTGATGCGGCAAAGAAAGGGGACGAATTAGCAAGTGAAGTTGTGCAATTCGTAGCATTTCATTTAGGCTTAGTATTAGCTAATATTGCTAATACTTTAAATCCTGAGAAAATCGTCATTGGTGGCGGTGTTTCAAAAGCTGGGGATGTATTATTGACTCCTGTGAAAGAAAACTTCTTGAAATTTTCTTTCAAAAGCGTAGCAGAATCAACGGTAATCGATGTCGCAACGTTGGGGAATACAGCGGGTGTGATTGGTGCTGCGTGGCTGGCAAAAAATTAATCTAATAATGTGGTAGAAACAAAACTATTATCGTTTAGGATAAACTAATTCCAAATCAATTATTCTTCTATACCTTTTAAAATCTTCTTCAATATGAGGAAGATTTTTTTACTTTTTTAAGATTGAATATTCAGAAGAAATATACTTTAAAAAAATATTATTTTTTTGAAACTTTTTGTCTGATTGGACGTTTAAAAAAGTGTAATTATTAATAATAAAACAAAAACATGAAAATTAGATTAAAATTTCATAAAGATTGGCTTTATATAATAAAAATATTGTAAAATGTGTAAAGTGATCATAATAGAAATTTTGTTTGATCAATAGTAAGGAGGATTCATTATTGTTTAAGATAAAAAAGAATATGTCTAAGCTATCCCTTATAACGGTTGCAACATTTTTACTGTGGGTTAAAACAAATATTGCATATATTACTAGCTTTGATATTAAAATTGAAAATTTAGTTCAACAATTTATATTGGTTATTAATCCATTAAGCTCTTTGTTGTTTATTTTTGGGATATCCATGTTTTTTTCAGAAAAAAATCAAAAAAGATATCTATTCATCTCAAGTTTCATTCTTTCTTTTGTATTATACGCAAATGTTGTTTTTTATCGAGTCTATACAGACTTTTTAACACTACCACTTTTATTTCAGACAAGTAATATGGGTGATTTAGGGAGCAGTATAAGAGAGTTAATTCATGTGAAGGATATACTTTTCTTTGTTGATATTATTCTACTTGCAGTAATTATTAAAAAGAAACCATCTTTTCTAAAAATTCCAAAATATACAAGAATTCAGCAAAGTATTTTTTATTTATTTACAATTAGCTTAGCGTTTTTTAATTTGAGTTTAGCTGAAACTCAGAGAACTCAACTGTTAACGAGAACATTTGACAGAGAGCTTTTAGTGAAAAATATTGGGACATATAATTACCAACTATATGATATTTTTCTTCAAACAAAGGCTACAGCACAAAGAGCATTTGCAGACGGCAGTGAATTAACAGACATGGTTAATTATAATCAGGCGAATTATACTGAACCAAATAAGGACATGTTTGGAATTGCCAAAGGAAAGAATGTTATAATGGTAAGCTTAGAGTCAACACAGACCTTTACAGTAAATCGTGAAGTAAATGGGGAAGAAATCTCGCCGTTTTTAAATGAATTTATTAAAGAAAGCTTTTATTTTGGAAATTTTTACCACCAAACTGGACAAGGTAAAACATCAGACTCTGAGTTTATTGTAGAAAATTCATTGTATCCATTAAGCAGAGGGGCTGTTTTCTTTACTCATTCTGGAAATGAGTATCAAGCATCACCAGAAATTTTGAAAGAAAATGGTTATTTCACTGCTTCTCTTCATGCAAATAATAAGAGCTTCTGGAATCGCGATATTATGTACCAAAGCTTAGGATATGATCGTTTCTATGAAATAAATGATTACGAGGTGAAGGAAGAAAATTCTGTTGGATGGGGACTGAAGGATATTGATTTCTTCGAACAATCTATCGCTCATTTGAAAGAAATGCCTCAGCCTTTTTATAGTAAATTTATTACGTTAACCAATCACTTTCCTTTTGAGCTAGAAGAAGAGGACAAATTTATAGATCCTTTAACAACAGGGAGCCGAACATTGAATAACTTTATTCCAACTGTTCGATATCAGGATGAAGCTCTGAAAGTCTTTATTGAGAGATTAAAAAAAGAAGGCCTCTATGAAAATAGTATTATCGTATTGTATGGAGATCATAATGGAATTTCTGAAAATCATAATAAAGCAATGAGTGAATTTTTAGGGGAGGAAGTGACTCCTTTTGTAAGCACACAATTACAAAGAGTTCCTTTTGCTATCCATATTCCAGGAATGAAAGGGAAAACAATGACAACCGTATCAGGTCAAATGGATATTAAACCTACGCTTCTTCATTTGCTTGGTATTGAAACCAAAAATGATATTCAATTTGGTTCCGATCTTTTCTCAGAAAACAATAATCAATTTGTTGTATTGCGAGATGGCAGCTTTATCACAGAAGATTATGTGTATACGAAAGATGTTTGTTATGAGCGAGCAACAGGAGAAGTGGTCGACTCAAATGGGTGTGAACCGTACGTTGAACAGGCGAATTTAGAATTGCAGTATTCTGATAGTATTATTTATGGAGATCTTTTGCGTTTCTATGATAAAGAAAATGGAATGCTTGATATAATAGGAGAACCAAATTAAAAGAGTAAGATGATAGCTTTGTGCCATACTGGAAATTTTAGTGTGTCACAAAGCTTTTTCTATGGCTATTCTAAATAATTCATGGAATATCGCTGCTAAGCATGTTTTTTAAATGGGATTCATATATAAATAGAGAGAGGAGTGATCACATGGAAATAAAATGGAGACCAGGAGATACACTTTGGTACTATAGTCAGCTTTTTATGGTTCCCCTAAATCTAATTTTAGACAGTAATCCTAACATAAATTCTAATAAATTAGCAGTCTCTGAAAGCTTACAAATTCCTGGATTTGAATCACAAGTCCATAAAATAAAGCAAGGAGATACACTATGGAAAATTGCAGGTGCTAGAAATATTTCTGTTGATAGTATTTTATTGTTAAATCAGGAAGTAAATCCAAATAACCTTAAAGTAGGCGATAAGATTTCCGTTCCGAATCGTATTATTGGAAGACTAGTTCGAGGAAAGAAAAAATATGATTATACAACCTTGCAAACAGATATGAATCACTTAAAAGAAGTTTTTCCATTTATTAAAATGCATACAATCGGCAAAAGTGTTTTAGGACAAAATATTGATGAAATTAGAATAGGCAATGGAAAGAAAAAGGTTCATATTAATGCTTCCTTTCATGCGAATGAATGGATTACTACTTCTGTCTTAATGACATTTTTAAATGACTTTTTATTATCATTAACGAATGGAACAAATATGCGTAATGTTCGTACGATGCCACTGTATCAACAAGTAGATTTATCCCTTGTACCAATGGTTAATCCAGATGGTGTAAATTTGGTTTTAAACGGTCCACCAGAAAGAGAGAAGGAAAAAATTATAACTATAAATGGAGGAGATAGTGATTTTACTGGCTGGAAGGCAAATATACGTGGTGTAGATTTAAATAATCAGTTCCCAGCTAATTGGGAAATTGAGAAGGAACGGAAAGAGCCAAAAGCTCCAGCTCCAAGAGATTATCCAGGAGATACCCCATTATTGGAACCAGAGTCTCAGGTAATGGCAAAACTGGCAGAGAAAGAAAAATTTGATCGATTATTGGCTTTACATACACAAGGAAAAGAATTTTATTGGGGATATGAAGGATTGGAACCTGCAGAATCGAGGGCATTAGCAGATGAATTTTCAAGAGTGAGTCGGTATAAGGCCATACAAAATGTAGATAGCCATGCAGGCTATAAAGATTGGTTTATTCAAGAATTTAGAAAGCCAGGATTTACAATCGAGTTAGGAAAAGGGATTAATCCACTTCCACTTTCTCAATTTGATGAAATTTATCATGATACAGCTGGAATTTTCTTAGCCTCCTTATATATGTAGGATACAGTTATTTCATAAAAAGAATGGACCAAATAAAAAATAAGAGAAGTAAGGAATTTTATTATAGACTGTTTTCTAAAAGATTAATGCTTTTCAATAGGGATATTTATATTTAGTAGCCTTAATACATGTAGACGCCACGGGGATTAGTGAGACAGTCGTGATCCGCAGGTAATTCGTAACCCAAGGAAAAGCGATGATATTTAGGCTGTGGGAAATAGCAATAAACTTTACGAAAACTGCCTTTTTATAAAATCTCAGAGCGGATTTGAAAAAAGCCGAAAAAAATCGGCTTTTTTGTGTTACTATTCTATAGTGTGAACAAAAAAATGAACAGTATATAGGGGTGTGGAAAATGTTTCTATTAGGTAAGAGAAACACACTAGGAATAGTTCTTCTCTGCACTTTTTTCACACTTATTCTGACTAGCTGTGCCCCTAGGCAGAATGATTCAGCCAGTGAAAATGATACGAAGGACAAAAATGTAGATAGTAATGACACGATGCTTCCGCCTATAAGTCCAATTGAAGGAGAGTTTGAACAAGTATATGGCTGGATTAAGAAAGATACGATTTGTTATTCGTCTAAGCTTGAGGGTGTATATAAAATTTATTCCTATAACATTTATACAGGAAAGCATATCCCTCTATATGAGTCGGAAGCAGAGTTATCTAATGTGATTATAAATAAAAAACAACTTTTAATTTTCAGTGCTCTTTCTGAAGAAGAAGGAGAAATTCATATAATTGATTCTAAAGGAAACGAAATACTTTCTAGAAGGCTTGAAAGCTATGAAACGGACTTTGCATGGAATCCTCATAATGAAAATGAATTGCTTATTACTACCTTAACCAAGGAGTGGGAAAGTAAAGTATTTACATTAGATATACAAGAAAACGTATTAATTGATTTCTCTGTTACTACACCTTTTCCACAATGGCTATCAATGGAAGAGGTAATGTATCTTGACTGGGATCAAAGTAATCCTTCCTTATATGCACCGCTTAAACTATTTAATTTGGAAACAGAAGAAGAAAATGAGGTGGACTTGCCTAATATTTACTTTATTGACCAGAAAAATGATTATCTAATTACCATTTCTAGTACGGTTAAGGAAGAAGAGGCAGTTTATACCTTTTATCATACAGATTTAAGCAAACAAGGGAGTATTCATGTTCCTAGATTATCTAAATTCGCTAATTGGTTAGTACCAAACTATACGATATATAAGGATAACTTCCTTACTTTCAGTCCTAAAAGAAATGGCAATGCAGAAACGTATCAAGATAGTTTTGAGCTTATTGAAGTAGATATGGAATCAGGGCAAAATAAAGAGTTATTTCCTGATAGGGATTTTGAGGATCAGCCAATTCAAATTTCAAGCGACGGAAAGTACTGCCTTTATGGTTATTATTTTGAAAATATGCTGGATATGGAAACTGGAGAAATTACTCCATTATTTGCGTCAGATATTCCACAATAGTTGATGTTGTAATAAAAATATGCCATCATAATGATGAACTTAGAATCGATTAATAGGAATGAAATTCGATTAATTGCAAGAGTGAAAGGGGAATAATAATGGCAATCGTAGATGTAACGGTTATACCAGTAGGTACACAAACACCAAGTGTGAGTGCATATGTAGCAGATATACAAAAGGTATTAATGAGTTATGAGGAAAAAGGACAGATTCGCTTTCAATTAACGCCTATGAATACGATTATTGAGGGAGAGTTATCAACTTTATTTGAAGTTATCCAAGCAATGCATGAAGTTCCATTTGAAAAAGGTCTTGTGCGTGTTTGTACGAATATAAGAATTGATGACAGACGAGACATTACGAGAAAAATGGAAGATAAAGTTGAACGTGTATTAAGTCATTTAGAGGACAAATAGGAGGGCGATTTAGTGGAATATAAACAAATTCCTTTAGGGTCAATCCAAACCAATTGTTATTTAGTATGGAATGAAAATAAGGATTGTTTAGTGATAGACCCAGGTGCAAATGGGACAAAATTAATTAAGATGATTCAAGAGTTAGCTTTATCTCCTATTGCGATTCTTTTAACCCATGCACATTTTGATCATATTGGCGCAGTAGAAGATGTCAGAACAGAGTATAGCATTCCCGTATATGTACATAGCAAGGAAGAAGAGTGGTTAATTAATCCGAAATTCAATGGGAGCGAAGCATTTAGACTTCCCAATCCTATTGTGACGAGACCTGCCGAGCATTTCTTAGATGAGAACCCATGCATGACTATCGGTGATTTTACATTCCAAGTAATGGAGACACCAGGACATTCTCCAGGTAGCGTTACGTTTTATTTTAAAAAGGAGAATTGGGCATTTGTTGGAGATGCACTTTTCTATGAAAGTATAGGTCGGACAGATTTAATTGGAGGTAATCAAAGAACGTTATTAAATAGTATTCACGAGAAGTTATTGGCTTTGCCAGAAGAAACCATTGTACTGTCAGGTCATGGGAGAAAAACGACAATTGAGCATGAGATGGATCATAATCCATATATAAATGGCTTTTAATTTAAAAAAGAACAGAGAAAAGGTATAATCAGTTCCTTTTCTCTGTTCTTTTTTATTGTACGATGGTTTTATAGGCGCATTGATCGCAACCAGAGATAATATTTTGTTTTTCGATCAACTCAACGTTTGTAAATAATGCTTCAAACATTCCAGTAAAGAAGGATTGGTGCATCGTACAAACTTTATCTTTATGTTCTTTTGCGACTTCTTTAAATGGACAGTTATATATTTCGAAATATAATGAGGTTTGATCTTCATTCCATTCTAATGCTGGTAGTTGTCCTGTCATTAAGCTGGCATTTTGTAAAATACGTAGCTTATCTTCATTAGATAGAGATGCAGTATTGTTTGTATAACGAGCGATTTCTTGCTCCATCATTTCTTTTCCGAATGTTTTTCCGGTTTCGTATAGTGCTCTGCTACCATCTACTCCAAGGCTTTCGAGGGATTTTAATAAAATGCTACTTAATAATTCGTAGTCGCGAAATGGAAAACTAAATTGTATGACCTCATCAGATAAGCGGTATAATCTGCTTGGACGGCCACCTTTTCCTGTTTTTTTGGTTTCAGAATGTAGCATTCTCACATCTTCTAATTTTGATAAATGCAATCGAGCCACATTAGGATGGATGGAAAATTCGTCTGCGATTTCTTGAACAGTGACATCTTGATGGCGTTTAGTAATATATTGATAAATATAGAATCGAGTTGGATCAGATAATACATTTGTTACCTTTAGTGTATTTTCCATATCAAATGTTTCCTCCTGGGAACTAATTTTCTTTATTATAATATAGCAATCTACCATAAACATGGTTAAAACGATAAGTTTATAAAATGTTCACAACTTCACAATTATTTGTTCATAAAATGTACATATTCACCATTTGTAGCATGTCCATCTTCTTAAGTCGGTTAATAGGTTAATAACTAAAAGATAGTTGACAAATTTAATTATAAAATTTATGCTTTTAATATCAATATATGAATACATACTCATATATTGATATTAAGTTAATTGCCATGGAATTATCAATTACCGATGAAGTTGCTTTTAAGTGTGAGGTTTAATTATCGAGTGGTCATAAAATTTGTTTTTTGCCACAAGCTATAGGGAAAAAGAGTACATCTAAATAAAGGATTCTCTAAATTAACTATATAGGCGAAGCGGGGAGGAAGATAAAATGGGACATTTCCATGAACACGACCATAGCCATCATGGACATCACCATCATGGTTTTGAGGAAACAAGAGAAGGAAATAAAAAAGGTTTATTTATAGCTTTAATAATCACATGTGGCATAATGCTATTAGAGTTTTTCGGAGGACTTTTTACAAATAGTCTTGCTTTATTATCAGATGCAGGACATATGTTAAGTGATTCAAGCTCTTTATTTTTAAGTTTCATTGCTATCTGGTTTGCATCACGCAAACCATCCCCACATAAAACATACGGATACTATCGTTTTGAAATTTTAGCTGCTTTATTTAATGGTGCCACTTTGTTTATTATAGCTTTTTTTATCATTTGGGAAGCAGTAGCAAGATTCTCTGAACCTCCAACAGTTACTAGTGGACCGATGATGATTATTGCTGCAATTGGATTATTAGCCAATATGATTAGTGCGTTAGCATTAATGAGAAAAGGGGATGTAAAGAACAATGTAAATTTACGAAGTGCCTACTTGCATATTCTAGGGGATGCACTAGGTTCTGTTGGAGCGATTATTGCTGGATTTCTAATGCTATTATTTGAGTGGTATGTCGCAGATCCTATTATATCTGTTGTAGTTGCGCTTTTAATCTTGAAAAGCGGCTGGGGAGTGATAAAACATTCAACCCATATATTAATGGAAGGAACGCCAGACACAATAAACCTGGCAGCTGTAAAAATGGAGTTAGAAGGGATTGAGGGAGTCATCGATGTCCATGACTTGCATATTTGGACTATAACTTCTGGGTTAGATACATTAAGCTGTCACATTTTGATTAATGATAAAATGGATAGCCAAGATATTCTACAGCAAGCAATTGATCAAATGAAAGATAAATTTAAACTAGAACATGCGACTATTCAAATCGAGAAGTCACAAATTCACCATGAAGATATGAATGTATAATAGGAAATTACAGCCTTATTGTTTTTGGCTGTTTTCTGCATAAAAAAGACCCGTTTTTCGGGTCTTTACTGGGCTAGCTGGATTCGAACCAACGAGTGACGGAGTCAAAGTCCGTTGCCTTACCACTTGGCTATAGCCCAAAATAATGGATAAATATAGTATGGTTCTTTTGTTATTTTTTATACAGAATAAGTATTATTTTTTTGTGATCTTATGAAAGTTATTTAACAGATTCGATCAATAAGAAAAAATTTAAAAAAGAGAAAAAATTAAATAAAGATTAGAAGGAATTTCTTCTTTTTTGTCGAAATATAATGTCGAATAAATAAAAAGGTGGTGTTTTATATAAAGTGTTATCTATTGAAGCTTTAGCAAATCGGATAATTCGTGATGCGGTAGAGCAGAATGCTACTGACATTCACATAACCCCAAGACAAAAGGAGTCGGTCCTTCAATTAAGAATTGCGAATCACTTGATATCCCGATTAGTAATTACGACGGAGGAATGTGACAAGTTAATCTCCCATTTTAAATTTACTGCTTCCATGGATATTGGCGAAAGAAGAAAACCGCAAAATGGAGCTATTTCAACTACAGTCAATGGACAATATATTGGCTTACGTTTATCGACCTTACCTTCTTACCCTCACGAAAGTTTAGTTATTCGCATACTTTCCGACAAAAACATGCTTCCAATCTATCATATCTCTTTATTTCCAAATGTTTCGCGAAAATTAATTTCGTTATTAAAGCATGCTCATGGTTTAATTATTCTCACTGGTCCGACTGGGTCGGGCAAGACGACAACCCTTTATTCCCTCATAAATGAAAATGCCCATCTCTATCAAAGAAATGTTATCAGTTTAGAAGACCCAATTGAAAAGCCTCAGGAAAATGTTCTCCAAATTCAAGTTAATGAGAAAGCTGGCATTACGTATTCTACTGGATTAAAAGCAATCCTTCGTCATGACCCTGATATTATTATGGTTGGAGAAATTCGCGATAGAGAAACAGCACATATCGCAATCAGGGCGAGCTTAACAGGTCATTTGGTATTAACAACAATGCATACAAGGGATGCAAAAGGTGCTATTCACCGTTTGCTAGAGTTTGGCATTAAGGAGACAGAAATTGAACAAACCTTAATTGCTGTTACTGCACAAAGACTGGTTGAGATTGTATGCCCATTTTGTGAAGAACGCTGTTCGCCTTGCTGTTACCGTTTAGATGACCGAATGAAGCGATCAACCGTGTTTGAAATGATAACAGGTAGGTTGATTCCGGATATTCTCTATAATCGATCAGAGAATTGGAGAAATAAATATAAATCATTAGGTGACATCATTTGTAAAGGGATTGCATTAGGTTATATAAAGCAAGGGGAATATGAACGGTGGATTTATGATGAAAAAAAATAAAAGATGGACTAATTTAGAGCAAGCGAGATTTCTAAAATGTATTGGGGAGTTATTAGATAGGGGTTATTCTATGTCGGAAGCAGTTCAATCCTCGCGTTATTATATGCCTAATCGTCGATTGGAAGACATAAATGCTTGTTATGGCTCTTTAAAGGGAGGAGAGACATTTTTTGAAAATCTAGTGAAATTAAACTTTGATCGCCAGGTTATTAGTTTTGTTTATTTTGCTGAAAAGCATGGAGGATTTGCTACTGCTTTTCAGGATGCTAGCAAAATGATTCAGAATAAACAAGATACGATTAAAAAATTAAGTAAGCTTCTTTCCTACCCGATTTTTCTTTTATTATTTACCTTCGTTTTATTTTTCTTCGTTCAGAGTATACTCATTCCTAAATTTAATTCCATTTTTCTATCGATGAATATCAATAAGAATTTCTTTTTGCTTTTTGTCCAATTTATTGGCAAGGTCATTCCATTTCTATTCGCTTTCCTGCTTATTTTCCTTGTTTCTAGTTTCTTCTATTATAATTTGCATTTTCGTAAACTGGATATTATTGTGCAGATGAATTTACTGGCTCAGATTCCATACATAGGAAAAATGGTTAGACGCTATTTTTCTTATGTACTATCCTTGCAATTAAGTTATTTACTCTCTAGTGGATTTTCGATTTATGAATGTTTACAATTTTTTCAGGAAAATAAGGAGCAAAGGTTGTATTCTCAGATTGGTATAATCGCCATTTCTCAGTTAAAAAAAGGATTGCGTCTTGATCGAGCTTTTGTGTCATTTGATTTTTTGGATAAAGAACTGTTGCAAATTATTCAGCATGGCCAGGAAAATGGTAAGCTCGATCAAGAATTCTACTATTTTGGCAATCATTGTTTAATTCAAATAGAAGAGAATCTAAACAAAACAATGAAAGTCCTTCAGCCTACATTGTATTCCGTAGTCGGAATACTAATCATTTCTATTTATTTATCGGTATTAATGCCGATGTTTCAGCTATTAGATGGATTTTGAAAGGAGCATATAATGAAGAATGAACATGGCTTTACGTTAATTGAAATGATGATTGTTTTGGTTGTTATATCCATATTATTGATCGTGACCATTCCGAACATAACAAAGCATAATTCAAAAATAAATGATACAGGTTGTGAAGCATTAACAAAGATGGTACAAGCAGAGGTACAATCCTATTACATGGAGCATAACGAGTATCCTGAGAGTACCACTGACCTGGAAGAAGAAAGTTATATAACAGCCGATCAGCAGAAATGTACAAATGGCAAGGAATTAATTATTACAAATGGTGTTGTTTCTACTTCAGGCACTGAAAATCCATGATGGCAAATCAGCGAGGCTTCACATTAGTGGAAATGCTTGTTGCTGTGTCATTATTGGTGGTTCTCTCCTCCTTATCTGTGTTCTTAGTTACCTCACAGCAAACCTCGCTCAATGAAGATTATTTTATTACCCAGCTAGAGGCAGATCTCTATTATGCACAAGCTTATGCGATAGCCAATCAACAACAACTCCAAGTAAAAATATATACGACTATCAATCGCTACAACATTCGTGGTGATGTAAAAACGGGCAATATAGTCGATCGTTATTATGATAAAGAGATTGTTTTTATTAATGAATCTACGCTTTCTTTTACTATCAATTCGAGTGGGAATTTTTCTAAATTTGGCACTTATGAATTCCGGATTGGTAAGCAAGCATATAAATTAACCATTCAAATTGGCAAAGGACGATTTTATGCAACTAAATTGTAAAGGATTTATGTTACCAGATTATTTATTGGCCTTTACTATATGGCTTTTAATTGCTTTAACATGGATACCAATTTATGTGCATGTTTTAAAGCAACTGCAAGATTCGGAAGAAGGCAAGTTTGTTAATGAACTATTTTATAGTTATTTAATAGAAGTGAAATTAGGAGAAGCAGAAAAAGGAATTTCTTCGATTGAAAAAGACGGTAATAGCTACTCTATCTTTTGGGAAAAAGATAATACTGTCTGTATCCAGTATAAAAATTTATTTCAGGAGACGAAAAGAATTTGCGATGTCTTGATAGAATAAAAAAAACAGTGGCATTCAATAATAAAGGCTATGTTTTATTGGAAATGCTTCTTTGCTTTCTTATTTTTACAATCATTCTTTCTTTATTGATTGTTCCTTTGCAGCTTATGCTCGATAGCCAATTTGCAGAGAAAGAATTACAGGAGATGGAATGGGAAGTGTTTATCCTTCAATTAAAAAAAGAAACAAAAATTGCACAAAATATTGATGTTTCAAACAATAAATTATTGCTTTATGTAGATAGAAGAGTGGTTACCTATGAGAAATATGAAAGCAGTATAAGACGGCGAGTAGATTCGACGGGGCATGAGGTAGCGTTACAAGGCATTAAAAATGTGAATTTTACCATTCATAAAAATGGGTTTAGATTAAAGGTAACTACCCGATTTGCAAGAGAAAAAGAAGCTAGTATAAGTTCCTATCTTCGTCTAGGGAGTGATGCGGATTGATTAGAAATAATAAAGGGTTTATTTATCCTTTATCTTTATGTGTGTTTATTCTTTTTATCCACTTCCTGCTTATCTTGTATGGATTGTATGAAAATAAGAAAGGGATAGAAATAAGTGTGAAAAATAGCAATATGCAAGAATACTACTTTCTTACTTCCTTGAAAGATATTGAGGAGCAGCTTGTTTCACAGGAGAATTTCGTCTTGACTGGTACAAAGATTTTTTTGCATGGTCAAGTGTTTTATACAATTACGAAAGACACTGCTACCACTTATAAAATTGATTATAAATTAAATTTGCAGGGTGTTTCGAACCAGATTGTTGCCACAAGTTATTTTGATATGGACCAGCATAAAATGACGAAATGGGTAGAATGAAAAATAGAAATATTGGCTATCCTATTACAAATGCTAGAGTAGGTGATTAAATGAATACCAATGATTATGTAAAATATTTAACGCAAACATTTGTACAGTATATGGATCAGCCTAAGGAACAAAGACAAAAGCTAAAAGAAGAAAAAAAGGGGTTGAAAGAGCCCTTTATGCTTAGATGGTTTGGGATTTTGCCGTATTTGATTATGTTCAGTCTGAAAGGTAGAAAATATAAACGATAGATAGTAAAAAAGGAGTCCAATCTGCCGTAACGAAATGGCAAATTGAACTCCTTTTTTATGTGCAAAAGATTTAGGAAACAGCTTCTGAAGCCAAATAAAATAACCCTCCATTAATAATGGATATATTAATTATTGGCTCATACTGTTCTTGCAGTGCTAATTTTTCAGTTTCTAATGTTTCTTCTTCCTCCTCCTCCAAATCTTCATAAAAATGCTCTAGTAGTTCTAAATCTTTTTTCCATCTTTCTCTCGCTTTTTCTGCCCAAGTATGATCTTCTGTCAACAAAGATTGTTTAATCATATTCTCAATCCTCGATATGCCACTTTTGGGCATTATTAAAGGGGAGAGGGTGAAAGCATAATCTGGAATTTTTGGTGAAAGATTCATCTGCTCTATCTTCGATTGAAAATCTGTCGCAATAGACCCGTTAATAAGTTGTAAACCAATCGATTGGAACATATCTCGTTTCCTGTCACATTGGTAGGATATTTTCACATTAAGTGCTAGCCATGGTTTTAAAGCTGTTTGCTGTTGCCCTTGCCCTGTTTTATTTTCGTAGAGGCGTATATATTTCGATAAATTTTTTGCGGAAGCAAAAAGTTGATGAAGACGCGGGGAACCAAAATGAATTAATTCGCCCTTAATATTCTCTGGTGCAAGCTTTGGATCACTAATAAGGGTGAGGCTGGCGGGATTTGGAGTTCCGCCAGTCTTTTCAAGATAATGCCAATAAAACGGTCGATTCATTAACTCTTTGTCCATCTCAATGGTAAGTTGTACGGTTAGATAACCAGGTTTATTCTCTGTTATTTCACAATCATTCGCGATAAAAAAACGTTCAAGAAATTGATGAATTTCCTGCTGCTTCATATGTTTCACCTTCCTTCATATTCTGTGCAAATTCAATCATGCTCGTTAAATTATCCATTTTGATTTTCATTTCTCCTTCTGATTTAGAATGGGAGAAGATATCAATCATATAGTCATCCATATTGCCAAAATCTAGCTTTGTAAGAATATCGTCTAGTTCTCCAATTACTTTTTCAAAAAGATGGATTTTTTCATAAAGTAGTTTTAAGATATGATCCTCAACGGTATTTTTGACTGCAAAATTATAAATCTTTACATCTTCTTTTTGACCAAGGCGATGAATACGACCGATTCGCTGTTCTAACCTCATTGGATTCCATGGAAGATC
>NZ_DALZDK010000001.1:92326-199874 GCF_031978665.1 Niallia sp.
AAAGTTAATAATATGGTGACAGAATTGGAGGTTGATACCTTCTCCGCCGGCTTCTGTTGCAATTAAAACTTGGGCATGATTTTGGAACAGGTCTCGCATCCAATCTTTCTTTCCCCGTTTGAATCCGCCGCGAAAGGGAACAGATGTAATCCCATGCTGCTTCAAAAACCATTGTAAATATAATTGAGTTGCTCTATATTCAGTAAAGATGATTACTTTATCATTAATTTTCTTAATAAGCTCCAATGCTTTCATTGCTTTTGAATTTTGCTGGATAGCTTCTACTTTTTTAACAAGTTCTTGTATTTTTTGCTGGAATTCAGGTGTTGGGTTTTCCACCTTTTTTAACATATTTTGTAATGTGTAATAAACAGCTTCTCTACTTGAGCAAGCTTCTCGTTGTAATGTAATCATGGAAAAAGAACTTCTGTTATTTTCGATATCATTTGATGTATAGTTATCGGTTCTTAATTCCATAATGGCTTCATATAATGCTCTTTCATCATTTGAAAATTCTATAGGTACTGCCTCTACGATTCGTTTCGTCCATTCAATTCCAGTATCATGACGTCTGTTTCTAATCATCACTTTATTGACTAATGCTTTTAAATTCTCATCATCATCAATAGAACGAGCATCTTTTTTATATTTCTCGTAGAAGGATGATTCACTGCCAAGATGTCCTGGTTTCAGTAAAGATACTAAATTGAAAATTTCACTAACCCTGTTTTGGATAGGGGTCGCAGTTAATAGTAAACAGAATTTCTTTTTTAAATTCTGGACAAATTCATAGTTTTTGGTTTTGTTATTTTTAAGTTTATGGGCTTCATCGATAATGACCAAGTCATAATCCTGATTGTATATGATATCCCGATGAGGCTGTCTTTTTGCCGTATCGATAGAGGAAACAACAATATCGCATTGCTCCCACACATAACTTTTGCGCTGAACCATTGCAGGAATGTAGAATTTGCTGTTTAACTCGAAAGCCCACTGAGTAACAAGGGAAGCAGGAACTAAAATTAACACTTTTTTTACTAATCCACGAATCATATATTCTTTAAGAATTAATCCTGCTTCAATCGTTTTACCAAGCCCAACTTCATCTGCTAAAATAGCTTTTCCATTCATATCCTCTATTACCTTTTTGGCAACCTCTAATTGATGAGGCAATGGCGAAAGATCGGAAAGATATTTTGGAGCTTGAAGACCTTCAAAGTCTGGAATGATATTTTGTTTTTCCACTTCTACAGCAAGCTTATATAGTTCCCAGTTTGCCCACGGACCATCATCAGAAATTCGTTTTAGTAGCTGATCATTCCATGAATCGTCAAAATGGATTTGCAAGGTCATATGCAGTCTTCCTTTCTTATGTCAATTGGTAAGCCGATATGTAAAATATGTATTAAAGAAAATGTAAAAAGAAAGCTAGTAAAAACACAAAAATATATTGCCACCTTATCGTTCGGATGTTAGGATAAAAGGGTAAAAAAGTTTTTAATTTTGTCACAATTTCATTATATTTGAATAAAACATGAACATTTAAGTTGAATAGATAAAAAACAATCGTATTTTTACTTTTTGGGATAGCTAATTATTTTTAGCAGGTAGTATTTAGTATGACCAACTGAAAAAATTTTATGAATCGCGGATGAGAAATAGGGGAGAGACTACATTCGTAGCGCCGAAGGAGCAAGCAAAGATTCTTTGTGAATCTCTCAGGCAAAAGAACTCTATTTGGACGCAGCTCTGGAGAGTGCTTACAGTATAAATGTGAGCCACCAAAGGGGACAGCCGATATTATCATCGGTAAACTTTCAGGTGCAAGGACAGAGACCTTACTTTTTATAAAGGGGGGTTTCTGTCTTTTTTTGTTGTAATTCTTTAAATACAACAAATGAAAATGTCTAATACATATGGAATTGGAGTGTTGTTCATTGACTTTATTAAAGCAAACACCATTATATGAGGTGTATAAAGAGTACGGCGGTAAGACAATAGATTTCGGAGGCTGGGATTTACCGGTTCAATTCTCAGGCATAAAGCAGGAGCATGAGGCTGTGCGAACAAAAGCTGGCTTATTTGATGTATCTCATATGGGGGAGATCGAAGTAAAGGGAAAAGATAGCTTACCCTTTCTTCAAAAGGTTTTAACAAACGATATAGCAAAAATAAAAACTAATGCTGCTCAATATTCTGCAATGTGCTATGAGAGTGGCGGAACAGTAGATGATTTATTAACATATAAGCTTGCAGATAATCACTATTTGTTGGTAGTAAATGCATCGAATATTGAAAAGGATTACGAATGGCTACAAAAACATGTTAGTGGAGAGGTAAGCTTGATTGATTTATCAGAAGATTTCGCCCAATTAGCACTTCAAGGTCCGTTAGCGGAAAAAATACTTAAGCGTTTGAATCCACTTATTGATTATGCTGAAATTAAGTATTTTCAATTTAAGAATAAGGTGAATATAGCAGGTAAAGAAGTTCTCTTATCACGCACCGGCTATACTGGCGAGGATGGTTTCGAAATTTATTGTCATAGTGGAGATGCCAAGCATTTGTGGAGAGAAATATTGACTGCAGGAGAAGAGTTAGGTGTTCTTCCTTGTGGCTTAGGTGCAAGGGATACTTTACGATTTGAAGCAACACTTGCTTTATACGGTCAAGAATTATCGGCAGACATTACACCTCTTGAGGCTGGAATTGGTTTTGCGGTTAAGTTAAACAAAGAAACGGACTTTATTGGGAAGGAAGCCTTAAAAAAGCAAAAAGAAGAAGGGTTAACAAGAAGGTTAGTTGGTCTTGAAATGTCAGACAGAGGTATTCCAAGACATGGTTATAAAGTATTTGCGAACGGAAAATGTATCGGAGTAGTTACCACGGGTACACAGTCACCGACCTTAAAGAAAAATATTGGTCTTGCATTAATTCAAGTAGATTATGCTTCGTTGGATACAGAGGTGGAAGTAGAAATTAGAGGAAAGTATTTGAAGGCAAAGGTTATCAATACACCTTTTTATAAACGAAAATAATTTCTAAAGGCTATTTTCTAAAAAATAGTAGAAAAAAATGGGCTAATGACTGGGGGAAAAACGAATGAAGCATCGCTATTTACCGATGACAGAACAAGATCAAAAGGAAATGCTTGAAACAATAGGAGTAAGTTCAGTAGAGGAATTATTTTCGGATATTCCAGAAAAAGTGCGCTTTAAAGGAAGCTATCAAATTAAACCTGCAAAAAGTGAATCTGCTTTATTGAAAGAATTAACAAAGCTTGCCCAAAAAAATGCTGACGCAAAAGCAAATGTTTCTTTTCTTGGAGCAGGAGTTTATGATCACTATTCGCCTGTAATTGTAGATCATGTTCTTTCACGCTCAGAATTTTATACGGCTTATACCCCGTATCAGCCAGAGATATCACAGGGGGAATTACAGGCTATTTTCGAATTCCAGACAATGATTTGTGAATTAACAGGAATGGATGTAGCGAACTCCTCTATGTACGATGGAGCAACCGCACTAGCGGAGGCTGGCATGTTGAGTGCCGGTACGACGAAACGTAAAAAAATCCTTCTTTCAAGTACGACCCATCCAGAAGCAAAAGAAGTAGTAAAAACGTATGCGAAGGGTCAATACATTGAAGTGGTAGAAGTTCCACATCATGATGGAGTAACAGATATGGAAATGTTAAAGACAATGATGGATGATCAGGTTGCAGCTGTGATGATTCAATATCCGAATTTCTTTGGTAGAATTGAACCTTTAAAAGAGCTGGAAGCAATTATACATGCCCATAAATCATTATTTGTTGTATCAAGCAATCCGTTAGCATTAGGTGCTCTAACACCTCCAGGTAATTTCCAAGCTGATATTGTAGTGGGAGACGCACAGCCATTTGGTATTCCAATGGGTTTTGGTGGTCCACACTGTGGTTATTTTGCTGTTACATCTAAATTAATGCGAAAGGTTCCTGGTCGTTTAGTAGGACAAACGGTAGATGAAAATGGTCAAAGAGGATTTGTTTTAACTCTTCAGGCTAGGGAGCAGCATATACGCCGTGATAAGGCAACTTCTAATATTTGTTCCAACCAAGCACTTAATGCTTTAGCTGCTTCAGTTGCGATGACAGCACTCGGAAAGCACGGGGTGAAGGAGATAGCTGTTGCTAATATTCAGAAGGCACATTATGTAAAAACAAGATTAAAAGAGGCGGGCTTTGAAATTGTTTTTGAAGGACCATCCTTTAATGAATTTATTATTAAATGTAATTCTTCTATTTCTGCTATTAATCGTGCGTTATTAGAAATAGGTATAATTGGTGGCTATGATTTAGGAAGAGACTTCGAACAACTAGAAAACCATATGCTAATAGCCGTAACTGAATTGCGTACAAAGGAAGAAATGGATGAATTCGTAGCAGAAATGGAGGATTATCATGTCTAATCAAAATCAACCTCTTATCTTTGAAAGCAGTACACCAGGCAGAATAGGTTATAGTTTACCAGAAATGGATATTCCCACAGTAGACCTTACTGAGCTGTTACCGAATGATTATATTAGAGAAGAAAATCCAGGATTACCAGAAGTATCTGAATTAGATATTATGCGCCATTATACAGCCCTATCAAAACGAAATCACGGCTTAGATTCCGGCTTTTATCCATTAGGTTCATGTACGATGAAATATAATCCGAAAATAAATGAAAATGTCGCGAGATTTAATGGCTTTGCTCATATTCATCCATTACAAGAAGAGTCATCAGTACAAGGAGCATTAGAGCTAATGTATGACTTGCAGCAGCATCTTGTTGAAATAACAGGAATGGATGAAGTGACGCTACAACCAGCTGCAGGTGCTCATGGTGAGTGGACTGGATTAATGCTGATTAGAGCTTTTCATGAAGCGAATGGGGATACTCATCGCACTAAGGTAATTGTCCCAGATTCTGCTCATGGAACCAATCCTGCTTCGGCAACAGTTGCTGGGCTAGAAACAGTAACAGTAAAATCAAATGAACATGGATTAGTAGATTTAGAGGATTTAAAGCGAGTAGTAGGAGAAGATACTGCAGCGTTAATGTTAACAAATCCTAATACTCTAGGTCTATTTGAAGAAAATATTTTAGAAATGGCAGAAATTGTCCATCATGCAGGCGGAAAATTATATTATGATGGCGCAAATCTAAATGCAGTTCTCTCAAAAGCAAGACCTGGAGATATGGGCTTCGATGTCGTTCATTTAAATCTGCATAAAACCTTTACAGGACCACATGGTGGAGGTGGACCAGGGTCCGGGCCAGTAGGGGTAAAAGCTGATTTAATACCATTTCTACCAAAGCCAGTTTTGACAAAGGTAGGAGAAGAATTTGTCTTAGATTATGATAGACCACAATCCATCGGTAGAATTAAACCTTATTATGGTAATTTTGGAATAAATGTCCGTGCGTATACTTATATACGTTCCATGGGTCCTGATGGCTTAAAAGCTGTTACAGAGAATGCGGTATTAAATGCAAATTATATGATGCGAAGACTATCTGCCTATTATGATTTACCATTTGACCGCCATTGTAAACATGAATTTGTGTTAAGTGGAAGAAGACAAAAAAAATTAGGAGTTCGCACATTAGACATCGCAAAGAGACTTCTTGATTTTGGCTATCATCCGCCAACTATTTATTTCCCGTTAAATGTGGAAGAATGTATTATGATTGAGCCAACAGAAACAGAGTCTAAAGAAACGCTAGATAGCTTTATCGATGCGATGATTCAAATTGCTAAGGAGGCAGAAGAAACACCTGAAATCGTTCAGGAAGCTCCTCATACGACAGTAATTAACCGTTTGGATGAAACGTTAGCAGCAAGAAAACCTGTTCTCCGTTATATAAAGTAAAAAAATATAAATTCGAACCATGAAAGAAGCTGATGTCTTTTAGACATCAGCTTCTTCTATATAATAATTCCTAGTTAGAATATTATTATTTTTTTGCTTTGATTTTACCAGTCCACTTTTTGAATCCGCCTTCTAGTTGGGTTAAATCTTTATATCCTTTACGATATAGAAATTGAGCAGCTCTTCCGCTTCTCATCCCATTTTGACAGTATAAAAATACTGGTTTATCAGGACGGATTTCACTTTTTCTCATCTTTAGCTGCGATAGTGGAATGTTTCTTGCACCAAGTACATGACCTGCTTCATATTCGTTTGGTTCACGTACGTCAATTAACTGTGCCTTTCTGTAGCCTTGTCGAAATTCATCCTGGCTTACAGTTTTTACAATACGACGTTGATACAGCCACATAACCACGGAATATACAAGGAATGCGACTAAAACGATGAGAAGAGTATAAATCGTTGTCAATTCTCATTTCTCCTTTCAATTACTTACACTATCTCTATTATATCTATCAACCCTTATAGTAGTAAAGTAAATACTTACAATATCATTAACATTCCATGGTTCTTAAAGTGCATACAGATAAGTGTCATTCTTTTTCCATGCAAGTTACTTTCAAATACTCTTTCTTTTTGATATCCTTAGTAAGAATTCAGGTGTACATTTTACATAAAAAGAGGGTTCAAAATGATAAAAGAAACATGGAGATTTATTGATTCAGGCAATCATTCTCCTTCTTTTAATATGGCATTAGACGAAGCTTTATTAGAATGGCATTCTAAAGGGATTTTTCCGCCGGTGATTCGTTTTTATGGTTGGAATCCTGCTACTTTATCTATTGGATATTTTCAGAAGGTAGAGAAAGAAATTGACTTAGAGGCAGTGAAAGAACTAGGTCTTGGATTTGTAAGAAGACCAACAGGTGGAAGAGGTGTTCTCCATGAACATGAATTGACATACAGTGTGATTGTTTCAGAAGAACATCCCAATATGCCTACGACAGTAACAGAAGCGTACCGAGTAATTTCAGAAGGTATTTTAAAAGGTTTTCACTTTCTAGAATTAGATGCCTACTTTTCTGTACCAAAAACAGAGGAGCAAAAAAATAATTTAAAAAGTCCGAGGTCAGCTGTATGTTTTGATGCTCCTAGCTGGTATGAATTAGTTGTAGAAGGCAGAAAAGTTGCTGGAAGTGCACAGACTAGACAGCAGGGCGTCATTTTGCAGCATGGTTCTATTTTATTAGACTTAGATGAGGATAAACTATTCCGTTTATTTAAGTATCCAAATGACCGAGTAAAAGAAAGAATGCAAAAGGCTTTTAAGAGCAAAGCTGTTGCAATTAATGATTTAACATCTAGAAATATCACTATTGACATGGCGAAAGTAGCTTTTAAAAAAGGCTTTGAAGAAGGCTTAAATATTCAATTAGAAAATTATCAATTAAGTGACAAAGAAGTAGAATACGTAGATAAAATAGCAAAAGAAAAATATGAGAGTGATGAATGGAATTTTAGACGATGAAATTTGTCGCAATTTTTGAACACGAAATTCTTTTTTTAGAATTTCGTGTTTTAATTGTGCGAAAAGTTCGGTTTAAAAGAAAAAAAGCAAAGGTGCAGTCTCATTTTTGACTGTCGAAAAATTTTTTTGGAGAGCAAAGTTATAGAGAAACAGGATTATATCAATGGGTTATCCCTTCTTATATTTAGCAAGTGCGAAAAAGGACGGAATTTCTTTTTTTTTGTCAGATTATCTATGTATCTCTTTCTTTTTCTTTAAAATCTACTTTTTTTCGTCGTTTGACAAATCGGCAGATATTGAAAATGCACACAACATATAGGCGTTTGTTTTTATAATTAATACTATATATTGATTTTATGTGTTTGATGTGATAGTTTAAGGGTATTACTAAAAATGCTAGATATCTAATTATAGATTTATATACAAAGATTATTTTCCATCAACTATTAGTATCTGCTCTATTTTTTATATGAATGAAGGGGTTGTGTTTATGTCAGTAATGTTAAGTCAAGGTTTGAAAGTAGATAAAGAAAAGCTGAATAAGGATATTGCTTTATTTCCGGAGGTTCATCCGATTACTCCAGATATGAAACTAACTCATAAAGGCGTTTCTCGACTTGTCATGCTTGACCGTTATACGTATAAAGATACAGAGAAAATTACGTTATCTGCTGGCGATTTCGTTGTGTTAACTATTAAAGAAGATCCTAAGTTCCCAGCAAGGGGATTAGGTTTCATTCAAGAAATTGATCATATTCTAAATACAGCAAAAGTATTAGTCGAAGAGGATTACCGTGGTGTGCTTGAAGGTGAAGAGGGAGAAACGGGTGTAATTGTTCGTTCATTAGATGTCATCGAAAAACCGTTGGAAATTTATTACGAGCAAATTGCAAAACGGAATGCTACTGGCTTAGCATCAGTAGAAAAAACGGAAGAGAAACGAAAAGAATGGTTCGAGAAGTTTTACAGTGAACTGGTTAACTTAAATTTCATTCCGGCAGGTCGTGTTCTATATGGAGCGGGAGCAGGCACGGATGTTACGTACTTTAACTGTTACGTAATGCCGTTTGTACAGGATTCAAGAGAAGGTATTTCCGAACATCGTAAGCAGGTTATGGAAATTATGAGCCGTGGTGGCGGTGTTGGAACAAATGGATCTACATTAAGACCTCGCAATACTTTAGCAAGAGGCGTTAATGGTAAATCATCTGGTTCTGTTTCTTGGTTGGATGATATTGCAAAGCTAACTCATTTAGTAGAACAAGGCGGATCCCGTTAACCTATAACGGCGGGATTAAAATCTCGTGAATTGCTGGAACACCCTTAGAGCTTTATCAACCACAACGTGACTGGTAACGGTGAGCGTGATGGTTTAAAAATGATAAAGATTGGGCAATCAGCAGCCAAGTGTCTTTGGAAACGAAGATAAAGGTTCAACGACTATTGAAACTTCCTAAAGTTACCAGTAAAATGACCCTATAGTACAAAGAGGGTATAATATTGGGAGCGAAGGAAGGAGTAAATCATAACAAGCGGAGACGTCGTTATGAGGCACGAGACAAAGAGGAATTGATTAATCTTCTTTGATGATATAGTCTGCTCTCATATGAAAGTATGAGAGGGTGGCAGAAATGACCATCCCCACTTCAATGAAGTGAGTAACAAATAGCGTGGTGCACAAATGATTATGCTAGCAGATTGGCATCCAGATATTATCGAATTCATTATTTCGAAAATGCAAAATCCGCGCATTTTACGTTTCTTGATTGAAAATACACAAGATGAAACAATTAAAAAATATGCACAAGATAAATTGAAATTTACGCCATTAACTGAACAAGAACGCTCTATGTATCAAGGCATTCTTAATTATAAAAATATCCCTGGTCATGGTGGTTTTAATGAGGGTATTTTCCGAGATGCAGAAGAAAAACTATCAAGTGGCGGAACTTATGCTGTCCATCAATCTGAATTTTTAACAGGGGCAAACATTTCTGTCTGCTTAACAAATGAATTTATGGATGCAGTGGAGAAGGATGAGGAGTATGCACTTCGTTTCCCAGATGTTGAAAGCTATGATAAGGAGCAAATGCAACATTATAACGAAGAATGGCATAAAGTTGGAGATGTAAGAGAATGGGAAGCAGAAGGAAATAAAGTCCGTGTTTATCGCAAAATTAAAGCGAAAGAATTATGGAACTTAATTAATATCTGTGCAACTTATTCTGCAGAGCCAGGAATTTTCTTTATTGATAATGCGAATGAAATGACAAATGCAACTAGCTATGGTCAAAAAGTTGTTGCTACAAACCCTTGTGGCGAGCAGCCATTAGCACCATTTAGCGTATGTAACTTAGCTGCTGTTAACCTTGCAGAAATGGCAGATAAGGAAAATAAAACAGTTAATTTTGAAAAGCTAAAGCAAACAGTAGAAATAGGCGTAAGAATGCAGGATAACGTTATCGATGCTACACCTTACTTCTTGGAAGAGAATAAAAAGCAAGCCCTTGGAGAACGTCGCGTCGGTCTTGGTGTTATGGGGCTTCATGATTTACTAATTTACTGTGAAACAGAATACGGTAGTGAAGAGGGTAATGTATTAGTAGATAAAGTATTTGAAACAATAGCTACTACTGCATATAGAGCATCCATTGAGTTAGCAAAAGAGAAGGGCAGTTTCCCATTCTTGAATGCAGCATCGAAAGATGAGGAAGCGAAACTACGTAGTGCCTTTATTCATACTGGCTACATGAAAAAAATGCCTGAGGATATTAGAGAAGATATTCTTCAATATGGTATCCGTAATTCTCATTTATTAACAGTAGCACCTACAGGCAGCACAGGAACGATGGTTGGGGTATCAACTGGACTTGAGCCGTACTTCTCCTTCTCTTATTTCCGAAGTGGAAGACTTGGAAAATTTATTGAGGTGAAAGCTGATATTGTTCAAGAATATTTAGATGCTCATCCAGAAACAGATCCAAATAATCTTCCAAATTGGTTCGTTGCAGCGATGGATCTTGCTCCTGAGGCACATGCTGATGTTCAATGTATCATCCAAAGATGGATTGACAGTTCTATTAGTAAAACGGTAAACGCGCCAAAAGGATACAGTGTAGAGCAAGTTCAAAAAGTATATGAAAGATTATATCGTGGCGGGGCTAAAGGCGGTACTGTTTATGTAGATGGCTCTCGCGATAGTCAAGTACTAACGTTAAAAGCGGAAGAAAACACATTTGATGAAGCACAGCAACCACAAAAACGTGAAGAACCACATGTAGTTCTTGTAGATACGATAAATGAGTTGAAATCAACAAACGTGACGATTGGTTCAGAAATCGGCGATACTTGTCCTGTTTGCCGAAAAGGTGTTGTAGAAGAAATCGGTGGATGTAATACTTGTACGAATTGCAACACGCAATTAAAATGTGGACTTTAATTCTTAAGCGATAAAGAAAAATGTCCGTTTAAGATAAAGTTACGATGAATTATATAAAAAGACGCGATATTTAAATACAGTTGCGAAGAAACACCTCTATGGATATGATTATCTGAAGGGGTGTTTTTTGATGTGAAAAAGAACGAGAACCTCTAAAGCTGATTAAGGGATAGAAGGCTGTCTTTCTAGAAGGAGAAATTTCTACATTAAAAGCTGTTTAAAACAATATTAAAGACAACTATTATTTATTTACATAAAAATATCAGAAAAAGAAATACAAGCTCTGCATTATCCCTTGTTAGTTAAGATATTGCTGACAAGGTAATCCCACACCAAAAACATTTGATCTTTTTGAAGTGTGCAGCTTTTTAAGGTTTCATGATTAATAAACAATACTAAAAATGTAACTTTGATATAGGAGTGAAATAAATGAAACAGATATCGATTTTAATTGCTGATGACGAGGAGGAGATAGCTGAACTGATTGCCATCCATCTAGAAAGAGAAGGATACAATTGTATTAAAGTACATAATGGACTAGAAGCTATACATGTTATCCAGACGCAGGTCATTGATTTACTAATTTTGGATATTATGATGCCGGAAATGGATGGATATGAAGTAACTCGTCAGATTCGGGAACAATATAATATGCCTATCATTTTTTTGAGTGCGAAAACTTCTGATTTCGATAAGGTACATGGATTAGTGATTGGAGCAGATGATTATATGACTAAACCATTTACCCCCATTGAATTGGTTGCACGTGTGAATGCACAATTGCGGCGCTTTATGAAGCTAAATCAACCCAAAGTAACGAATAATGCTATCTTGGAATTTGGTGAAATAGTGATTTCTCCTGATCAGCGGACCGTTTTGCTTTATGGCGAAAACGTCGAGCTAACGCCGAAAGAGTTTGATATTTTGTATTTATTAGCCAGTCATCCAAAGAAAGTGTATAGCGTAGAAAATATTTTTCGGAAAGTGTGGGATGAAGCATACTTTGAAGGGGCTAATACGGTAATGGTGCATATTCGTACTCTGCGGAAAAAACTTGGAGAAGATAAGCGAAACAACAAACTAATTAAAACAGTTTGGGGAGTGGGGTATACATTTAATGGCTAAATTTATACGCAGCTTTCGCGCTAAAATAACCATATTATTTACTTTCAGTATGCTTTTAAGTGGGGTAATATCTTACTTAATCTTTAAGGGACTTCAGATTTATTATCATTCGGCGGTTCGTCGTGGTGACCCACTTTCTTCACTTCGTCAATTCATAGGAAGTATTGGAGACTTTAACGTTTTTTTTCTACTATTTATCTCCCTTTCGATCTTGTTTTTCTATTTACTCATTAAGCCCTATTCAACTTATTTTAATGAAATATCAAATGGAATCCACTATCTCGCAAGTGGCAACTTTAAACATCGTGTTTATATTCAATCAAATGATGAATTCGGAGATATTGCGCATGCAATTAATCTGGCAAGTGAAAAATTAGAAGAAGCAATACAAAGAGGCGATTTTTCAGAAAATAGTAAAGAACAGTTAGTTGTAAATTTGGCCCATGATTTGCGAACACCCCTAACTTCTGTTTTAGGTTATTTAGATTTAATCCTGAAAGATGAGAAGTTGACACAAGAACAAGTCAAACATTTCTTAACGATTGCCTTTACGAAATCTCAGCGATTAGAAAGATTAATTGATGAATTATTCGAAATCACCAGAATGAACTATGGCATGTTGCCAATTGAAAAGAGGCAAATTAATGTAAGTGACCTACTTCTTCAATTAAAAGAAGAATTGTATCCTGTTTTCGAAAAAAACGATTTAATCGCTCGAACGAATATTCTGCCAAATTTACCTATTTTGGGGGATGGAGAGATGTTAGCTCGGGTGTTTGAGAATCTTTTAACCAATGCCAATCGATATGGATATGATGGTAAGTTTGTAGATATTAATGGGTTTGTTGATTCAGGGGAAGTGGTTGTTCAGGTAGTTAATTATGGAGATAGCATTCCCCATGATGAACTTCCGTATCTTTTTGATATGTTCTATACAGGAGACAAAGCACGGACTCATCTAGAAGATAGTACAGGTCTTGGTTTATTTATTGCAAAGAATATTGTGGAGCAACATAATGGAACGATTACAGCTGAGAGTAGTTTAATTCGTACTGTATTTGAAGTTCGTTTGCCACAGGAAAGTGATGCGATGGACAATGTTTAAAAATTTGATAAAGGATTTAAGAAAAATTTAAACTTTACCCTACTCTTTTTTTAAATAGTTTTTCCTATTCTAGTATCTATAAGAATAAGGAGGAACTTGAAATGAAAAAGTGGGGTCTTTTTTTGTTTTTAGTATTGTGTCTAAGTTTTACATTTGTCAATAAAGAATCTTCTTTTCAAGATAATGAAGAAATACAAAGCTATGAAAAAAATAACATAGATCATTTAGATAATAGCGACAGCTCTGAAAGCTTCCAAAAGATAGAGATTACTAAAGAAATGGTCTTTCAAGGAAATTTACTCTTGGTTAATAATGAATACCCAGTTCATCAAGAGAGTATAAAATCAGATGTTGTAAATTTATTTACGCATCAAGATTTGACAAAGGGATATGGATTGCTTGATAACGAAATTAAATTGTCCGAGGAGGTAGCACGGGAATTTAGGACAATGATAAATGCTGCTGAAAAGGAGGGGGTTCACCATTTTTTGATTAATAGTGGCTTCCGAGATTTTGATGAGCAAAGTGAGCTTTACCAGGAGATGGGGGCCGACTATGCTTTGCCTGCAGGCTATAGTGAACACAATTTGGGATTATCACTTGATGTAGGATCAACTCAAAATAAGATGGAGGTAGCACCTGAAGGAAAATGGATCGAAAAAAATGCTTGGAAATACGGCTTTATTTTACGATATCCAAAGGACAAAACAGCAATTACAGGCATTCAGTATGAACCTTGGCATATTCGTTATGTTGGATTGCCGCACAGTGTGATTATGGAGGAAAAGAATTTTGCGTTAGAAGAATATTTGGAATTCCTAAAAGAACAAAAGTCTATTTCAACTACTATACATGGTGAAAAATATGAGATCTCTTATTATCCTGTAACCAAAGATACGACCATTGATGTTCCATTAAATTTTAGTTGGGAGATATCGGGCGACAATATGGATGGTGTAATTGTGACAGTGTTTTCCAAAACATCACATACGAATCATAAGGAGGCAAGGATGACGGAATGAAAAAAACGAAATTATGGAACAGAATAATTGTACATGCACTATTCGTTTTTTATATGTACGCAATAATTAGAATCATTTTATTTAAGTTCCGCTGGAGAGATACGACCTTTCTCCTATCTCAACTTGAGAGGAATTTTGGGAACCCTGATATTCTCATATACCGATTGCAAAGGGGGAATTTTATCCCCTTTAAAACAATATTCATTAATATTCAGAATCTGTCGGGGTGGCATGATTTAAGTAACTTGGTTGGGAATATCATCGCTTTTATCCCATTTGGCATTTTTTTAGTATTATTATTCCCTAAGAAAGGGATGTCGTTCAAAAGCGTATTATTTCTATCTTTCTGTTTGAGTTTAAGCTTGGAATGCCTACAGATTATTTTCACTATCGGAAATTTCGATGTCGATGACTTAATACTAAACACAACTGGGGGATTGCTTGGCCATTACGTTATCAAGCTTTATGATAAGGTTTATAGCAAGTCTAGAGTGAATAATTCAAGTATTGTCCAAGATAGATAAGTTTTGAAAACGAGGAATTTAACAGGATGAAGCATGATGAACCATGCTATAAAAAACAAGTTCAGGTTATTCAGCTAAACAGGATAGATACCAGAAATAGTAACCATTGGGCAGCCGTTATTATTGATGATTTCAGCTAGAAAATTATCAAACGTTTATGGAATTGTCCTGTGCTTCTTAAGGGAAGAATTCGTTATGTTCAAACTTTATGTTGGAACTACATAAAGGCTGTGCAGTTGCACAGCCTTATATATTTGATTACCCCTTTTAAAAGGGAGGTAAAAAACCAATCCCAATTTGATATTTAATAATACCCATATGGTGGGATGCCATAGCCATATGGTGGATAGCCATATCCTCCATATAAAGCCGGAGCAAGTAATGCACCTGTTGCAAAACCGCCTAGTAAGCCTAATCCAAGTCCGAATCCAGCTCCGCCGAAGCCAGGTCTGCCAAAACCGGGTCTGCCTATTCCAAAGCCAGGACGTATTCTTCTCACATCATGTGGATGAATGAAATGATTTTGCATAAAGTTTCCTCCTCTTTTTTCATCATTTAGCTTAAGCGCAATCTTCTCTACAAACTTATGCTTTTTTTTTCGAGTTTGCGGGAAAAACAAGTGCTTGCACTTTTTATCTTTCGAAATAGTCTATGTGTTAATATACTAAATTGCTTGATACAAACGCCTAAACACCTACATGCATTCACTACATTCTTTCTAAGCAAATACTATATAGATAATAAAAGAGCATTTAACTTGTCTGCTGTACTATTTTTCAATTCAGAATACTAAATTGGAGTATAGAGGTACAAATTCCATTCAAAGCTTTCGAATTTCCATTTGCTTGTTTAAAGGAGTGAATAGCATGTATATAGACGGCGTCTTTTCAGGCGGAGGAATTAAAGGGCTAGCATTAGTGGGGGCATACGAGGTTATAGAACAAAGGGGATTTCAATTTGCTAGACTGGCAGGAACTAGCGCAGGTTCAATCATTGCAGCCTTAATTGCCGCAGGTTATACGAGTCGAGAAATTGCGGAATTATTGGAGGAGTTGGATTTAAGTACGTTTTTAGATGAAAGACAATTGCTCATTCCTTTTCCACTTGCAAAATGGTTTTTTCTTTATTGGAAGTTAGGGTTGTATAAAGGGGAGGAACTGGAAAAATGGATTGAACATAAATTAGCAATAAAAGGCTTAAAAACATTTGCGGATATTCATCCTCAATCATTACGCTTTATTGCTTCTGATATAACCAATGGAGTATTAATGATCCTACCAGATGATTTACCTAAATATGGAATAGATCCACAGACGTTTTCGATTGCGAAAGCAATTAGGATGAGTTGTAGTCTTCCATATTTTTTTGAACCGGTGATACTCGGCAATAAGTCAAATAAAAATGTGGTGGTCGACGGAGGTGTACTAAGTAATTTTCCTATGTGGTTATTTGATCAAGAGAATATACTGAAAACCAGACCTGTTTTAGGTGTTAAATTAAGTCATAACATAAAGGAACATCCGAAACATAAAATCCTAAATGCAATTGATTTATTTACCGCAATGTTTGAAACAATGAAAGATGCTCATGATTCCCGGTATATTTCCCGTAAGCACGAAAAAAATATTATCTTTGTTCCTACAGAAGGAGTATTGTCAACCGAATTTGCTCTTACGAAAGAAGATCAAGTGAAACTGATGCAATTAGGAAGAGATTGTGCAACGAAATTCTTTAAAACATGGGCTTATTAAAATAGGGTGCTTATTTTTGGAGAAATGGAAGTGGTAGTTCTTATCGAAAAGTTACCTCCATCCTGAACCCACGTTACTTTTCGTGAAGCTAATGGGCAGCTTTCTTATAAATACATTTTCCCTATTGAAAAAACAACATACTTAAAAAAGAGTAAAAAAAATCGAGCCCATTATAAGGAAGCTCGATTCTTTTTTTTGCTCTTCTTCCCTTCAATAACAGTCAAATGGGCAGTACTCTTATTACGTTTATGCTTATTGGCTTTTAAGGAAGAGGATTTAGTTGAGTGTTGCTGTCCTGCTGGTGATTTATCTCTTGTCTGTAGCCGTTTCTTTGATTTCTTTGCAGCTTTTAGAAAAGCTTTTTGCTCTTTTTTTTGCGGACTAGATGTACTGAAATGGCGATAAATGAACCAAATAATAGCACCGACAGCAAAAATGACAGCAATGTTTAGAAAAAATCCAGCAGGATTTTTAATTAAACTAGTAGTTAGGCCAATGAAAGCAAGGAAAATAATACTTCCAAATAAGATAATTGAAAATCGGTTCTTCAAAAAGCCACCTCCCTAAAAGCATGATAAGCATTTTTTCTAACTTTTAAACTATTATTAAGAAAAGTTTATTCAAAAAAAGCCAAATTGTTCACATGAAAAAGTTTTCAGAATAAAGATTTTAACAGTGAGTATAGGGAACGCTTAAATTTTGGAAAAGTTTCATAAATGAAGGTATGGCCTATCTAATTTGGCGATACTATTCCGATAATTCCAGGCTCCCTTTATATTACTAATACCCAAAATGATATTTATTCAACAACTGCCTTTGAAACTTTTGCTTCTGTTTCTTCTTCTCGTCTTTTTAATTCTGAAAAGGAAAGTATCGCTACTTCGACTTGATCATCGCTCGGCTCTTTCGTTGTTAATAATTGTAGCCAAAGGCCTGGTAATCCAAGATATTTTAATACAGGAACCTCTCTTAATTTATTGGTAAGCTGCAATACCTCAAAGGAAATACCTAGAACGACAGGAATTAAGGCAATTCGAATTAGTACTCTGTCTAAAAGATTATCTGGATAGAAAAATAAATAAAGAAATAACCCAACAATTACCGTGAAGAGAATAAAGCTCGATCCACAGCGATAATGTAATCTAGAAGCGGCTTGAACATTTTCTATTGTTAATTCTTTCCCGCTTTCATATGCATTAATCACTTTATGTTCAGCACCATGATACTGAAATACCCTCTTTATAATAGGGGTCAGTGATACAAAGTAAATATATCCAAGTAAGAGAATAAGCTTAAAAAAGCTTTCTAATAGAATCTGCGCAACATGTCCAGAAATAATTGGCATAAACATAGCTGCTAGAAAAGTTGGAATGAGCGTGAAAATGAATTTTCCAAATAGAAAGGAAAGCACACCTAAAACTGCTACCCCTAAAATCATTGATAATTTAGTAGGCTCTTGTTCAGCTAATTTATAATCTTCTGAAGGGTCAACATCATAACGATCCGTAGAAAAATTCAAATGTTTAGTTCCGTTCCCACTTGATTCAATAATAGCGATAATCCCCCTTAAAAATGGGACTTTTTTTAATTTTGCTAGCTTGGTATTATACGTTCTTGGAAGATGAAGATAATCAACAGACTGATCTTTTCGTCTTATGGCTGTGACATAATGATGTTTACCACCAAACATCACACCTTCTACAACAGCCTGGCCTCCGTATAATGGTTTTTGTTCATTCGACATGTATAATAACACCAACCTCAGGATAATTTAGGTGAAAACAACTGATTATTGCATCTATTTTGAAAAACTTATGGTTGTATATCCCCTACTACTATATTACTAAAAAATTCTAAAAACCACTAGCAGGACATTTTATCCTTTATTAATACTTCCTTTAAATTAATTCTAAAAAAAGATAAGGCAGCTCACCTTTTGCAACAAAGTTTACGAAGTCATAGATAATCATGCAAGGAAAGAAAAGGAATGGGACATACTACTATTTGGAGGTGGATATTATGGATAACCAACAACAATCACATGAAAAAGGTAGACCGATGTCTTTTATCGCCTTAGTAATTTGGACAGGCATGTTTGGTGGGATTATCTGGTCACTAATTGGGTACATAGGATATGTTTTTAATTTTACAGAAATTCGCCCGAACATTCTCTTAGAGCCTTGGGCGATTGGCAGCTGGAAATATGGTTGGCTTGGCACGGTAATCAGTATTGTTGCAATAGGCTTTTTTTCAACTGGGGCAGCATTTGCTTACTATTTGATGCTCAGAAAATTTAAAACCATTTATATTGGCATGGGATTTGGAATAGCATTGTTTATTTGTGTGTTTATCATTTTAAATCCCATTTTCCCAAGTATGGCACCATTTTTAGAGTTAAAGAGAGACACGATTATTTCTTCCGTTTGTTTATATGTCCTTTACGGAGTTTTTGTAGGCTATACAATTTCCTATGAAGAAAGTGAAGTTCAATTAAAAAAGTGGAAAGAAAAAAAGCCGTCTACTAATTTAACAGGTAATGAAGGGGAATAAGAACCTATTTTATGTAATTTATAATTAGAATAGAATTTGCTGCTCTTAATATAGAAGTAATTTCTTTAAAATAAGCTGACAGTCTCGTACATTCAGGCTTTTACTTAACTAGTTAGGGTGCCTAAAATCTTTGTTTACATGCTATTTTGCCTGTATTCTAAAAGTATTTATGTTAAAATAATTTCATGAGTGTACTTTTTTCATCATTCAGATTTTTATCTTATCTAGAAGTTGTTAAGGCTTTAAGAAGAACGGGCCTCTAGGAAAGTGTATAAACTAAGGGAGAGGATTTTAATGGAGAAACTTACAAGAGTTAGAGAAGCACTAACAGCAGTTGGAGCAGAAGGTATTTTAATAACAAGCACATATAACAGACGTTATGTAAGTAATTTTACAGGTTCATCAGGTGCTGTATTAATTAGTGGGGAAAAAGCATTATTTATCACAGATTTTCGTTATGTAGAGCAGGCTGGAAATCAATGTATTGGATTTGAGGTTGTTCAGCATAAAGGGGCTATTCTTCAAGAGGTCGCAAGTCAAGCAGAGAAATTAGGCATAAAGAAATTAGCATTTGAACAAGACTATACAACTTTTGCTCAATATAAGGAATTAGAATCAGTAGTAAAAGGAGAATTAGTGCCTGTTTCAGGTGTAATTGAAAAGTTACGCTTGATTAAGACTAATGAAGAGATTAAGATATTAAAGGAAGCTGCTAAGATTGCTGATGCTGCTTTCACCCATATCCTTGATTTCATTAAGGTTGGGAAAACAGAATTGGAAGTTTCGAATGAATTAGAGTTTTTTATGAGAAAATTAGGCGCCACTTCATCTTCCTTTGATACTATTGTTGCATCAGGAAAGAGATCTGCATTGCCACATGGTGTTGCAACCGATAAAGTAATTGAAGCTGGTGATTTTATTACATTAGATTATGGTGCTTATTATAATGGATATGTATCAGATATTACGAGAACAATTGCTATTGGTAACCCAGATGAGAAATTAAAAGAAATCTATGATATCGTATTAAAGGCTCAGTTGAAGGGAATGGAAGGCATTAAACCAGGAATTACTGGTGTGCAAGCAGATGCACTGACTCGTGATTACATAACTGAAAAAGGATATGGAGAATATTTCGGACATACAACAGGTCACGGAATTGGGCTAGAAGTCCATGAAGGACCGAATTTATCCTTCCGAAATAATGCTCCGCTAGAACCAGGTATGGTCGTAACGGTAGAACCAGGTATTTATATTGCAGGGCTTGGTGGAGTGCGTATTGAAGATGATACAATAATAACAAATGATCATAATGAAGCTTTAACCCATTCAACTAAGGAACTGATTATTTTATAGGAGGATTACTGCATGATTTCAGTAAACGATTTTAAAACAGGTTTAACAATAGAGGTAGATGGCGGAATCTGGCGCGTACTTGATTTCCAACACGTTAAGCCTGGTAAAGGGGCAGCGTTTGTTCGTTCTAAATTAAAGAATTTACGTACTGGTGCTGTTCAAGAAAAAACATTTAGAGCTGGAGAAAAAGTAGCAAAAGCGCAAATTGATAATCGCAAAATGCAATATTTATATGCAAACGGTGACCAGCACGTATTTATGGATGTAGAATCTTATGATCAAATTGAGCTTTCTTCTTCAGTAATTGAATACGAATTAAAATTCCTAAAAGAGAATATGGAAGTTCATATTATGATGTATCAATCAGAAACACTAGGTGTAGAACTTCCCAACACTGTTGTACTAGAAGTTGCTGAAACAGAACCAGGTATTAAAGGAGATACTGCTTCAGGTGGTACAAAACCTGCGGTAATGGAAACAGGTGTAACTGTTCAAGTTCCTTTCTTCGTTAACCAAGGGGATCGTTTAATTATTAACACAGCTGAAGCAAGCTATGTTTCTCGTGCGTAATAACTGAAAGGAAAACAAAATACTAATTTTACCATTTGCTTTCCGAAGATAATTCATGTATGATAGAACCATAGAAGCTGCGTTGTACGTTATCGTATGAAGTTTCAACCTTTATCGATAATTAGGGAGTTCTATATTAAAGAAGGATCAGCAGGCCTAATGCATTCGTCATTAGGACATATGATGATATCTTTTGCGAACACCCACCTGGTGGAGCAGGTTTTGAAACTCCATACATCTTAAGCGGCAAATGCGGCTGAAAAAGGAGGTAATCATTTGATTACCTCCTTTTTCATGTAATAAAATCCAAAAAGCTTAGCCAACTCTTAATTTTTGGCCAGGATATATTTTATTGATATCCTGTAATTCATTCCATTCCTTAATTTTTTCCACACTTGTATGAAATTCCTTTGCAATTTTACTAATCGTATCTCCTTTTTTAATTTCATAATAAAGTGCCTTTGTTGATGGTATCTTGATTTTCTGTCCTGGTTTAATCACATTTGTCTTGCTTATATTATTATAATCTGAAAGTGCCTGGACTGTTGTATTATATTTCTTACTAATTTGATATAAAGTATCTCCTGGCTTCACAGTATATTCAATATTATCTGAAACAGTCGGTTTAGATTCCGTTACAAAGTAATCAAGAGGATTAACAGCATTGGATTTTGCATCATTCCATCGCCCTTCATGCAATTCAAAATGTAAATGCTGACCGGACGAATTTCCTGTATTGCCCATTATGCCGATTGCTTGCCCTTTCTTTACATAATCTCCTACCTTTACTTTTCTTGAACTACTTTGTAAATGAGCGTAGACTGTTTCATAGACTTGTCCGTTTACTTCATGAAGAATCATAATACATTCTCCATAGCTAGTGGAATAATAGGATCTTGTTACGGTTCCATCTGCACTCGCGGTAATAAGATTTGTCCCCTTTTGGGCGAAATCCACTCCGAAATGTTTATTATTACCAGTGGGCTGGAATCTATTTGTTATATTTGCTACAGTTGTAGGTCTCAAAAACAATTAAAATCACCTCCATACAGCTTATGAGAAAGTGATTTTATTTGCTTGGATTTTCGTCGGACTAATGTGAAAAAGAATACCCCATAATGGAAGCAATTTTTTTCGGAATGTCGGTATTGTCTAAAACTCCGTGAAATTCTTCTGCCCCAATACCATAGGCAAAGACAATAATCATATTACTTGTATGCCCACCTGTACTGCTAAGCTGCTGTATTTGTGGTTGCAGAATGCCTCCGTGATAATGATTCGCGATAATATTGCCGATTTTCCAGTCGATTTGTTGCTCACGATATACTTGTCCTTTTTTAGGCGTTTTATTAGATTGCAATAGGGCAAGTTCTTCTTTTGTTAAATCAATCGCCGCGTACTCTTTAAAAACCTTCCGTATACTTTTGGTCGTAAAGTTATCGTTGGTTTTTTTCATTATTAATTGCTGGGCCATGTAGTGAGGGGATGCAGAAATATTTTTAAGTGCTTTAATATCCATTGCTTCGGTAGCAGATACCCCCATTGTTTCGTGGTCAGCAGCAACAACAACTAATGTATCTTTTCTTTTCTTAGCCCATTCTACACAGTATTTTACCACTTCATCAAAGGAAATCGTTTCTTTCCATATTCCCGTTATATCGGATGCATGGGAGGCATGGTCAATACGTCCGCCTTCAATCATTGCAAAAAAACCTTCCTCGTCTTTTGATAGCGCATCCAGTGCTTTTTTAGTCATTTCCTGTAATGTTGGTTCTGTTGTTTTTAGAAGGCTTCTATCTATTTGAAAGTTTAAATGAGCATCTCCAAAAAGACCAAGAATTTTAGTCGAATCAGTATTTTCTAATTGATCAGCGGTTGAAATATAAGTGTATCCTGCATTTTTGTATGCATCGATAAGGTCCATTCCTCTTTTATCTGTGTGCGTAAAGTACTTTTTGCCTCCCCCCATAATAATATCTACTTTATTGCTTAATTGCTGCTTGGCAATTTCCTCTTGGTCGGCCCATCGATTATTGACGCTTGCAGTAAAGCTTGCAGGTGTTGCATCTGTGACTGAATTAGTGGTAATGATGGCTGTTTTTTTGCCAGCTTTTTTAAATTTATCTAATATACTGTCTTCGTTTTTCCCATTAGGTGTAATGCCAATCATTCCATTATCCGTTTTCTTGCCGATTGCAAGGGCTGTTCCTCCGGCGGCGGAGTCCGTGACGCGATTATTGCTGGAGGAAGTGTGCACGATGGCAGTAAAGGGAAGTGTTTCGATAAAAAGTTTTCCTTTTGTACCATGCTCAAATAATCGAGCAAGCTCCATTTGTCCGATACCCATACCATCCCCAATGAGTAATATAACGTTTTTTGGTCGATTCTTTTGTTCCTTACTTAAAGCGGGTTTATTTTCCACGGTCTGAACAGAAAGAAAGAACCCTAAACTGATGGAAAGGAAAACGAGAAGTAACTTTTTCATATCCTTTTCCTCCTATATATTTGGCTTTAAATCTTCTATAGCTTTTGAAAAAATGCAATTTTTTAACCCATTTAATGCTCGCTATTATTATTTTTTTAAAAATTCGCATCAATAAAAATAAACGAATCAAACAAGAAATGACATAAAAAAAGGAGACAAGCATACATTTTAATAAGTCATTCTATGTATGTCATGTAAATGGATTTATCTTTTCTTAAATTTTGATTGATTTCAGTTACATGCAGCAAGAATCAACTCCGTTTTTTTTAAGAAGCAGAAAAAAGTCTAAATAAAAATAGTAACCTGTAGCAAAGGAGGAATTCATTGTGAATACCATTTATTCGTTTCTGCCAAAATCTATTGAAAATCATATTCTCACAATCCCTCCATCAGAAAGATTGGGTATGGAAGAGATTCGAGTTCGAGTAGGCAGACCTTTAGAAGTATTTATTAATGGACATTCTATCTTTTTCCCATTCATTGTTTCGAAAGAGGATGGTATCCAATTATTAAATAAAATTAGTCAATATTCGGTTTATACAATGGAAGAAGAATTGAAAAGAGGGTATATCACCGTACAAGGCGGGCATCGGATTGGACTTGCAGGTAGGGTCATTTTGCAGGATAGCAAAGTAAAGGCAATACGTGATGTAGCTTCTTTTAATATTCGTATTGCAAAGGAGCAACTCGGGATAGCGAATCCATTTATTCCTTATTTATATGAGAAGGGAAGATGGCGGCATACGATGATTATTGGCCCGCCGCAGACGGGGAAAACGACTTTATTGAGAGATATTGCTAGATTAATTTCTTCCGAGGAGGAGCATTCGTTACGAAGACCAGCAAAAGTAGGAATTGTGGATGAACGATCCGAAATTGCAGGATGTATGGATGGGATTCCCCAGATGACATTTGGTCCACGTGTAGATGTTCTGGATGCTTGTCCAAAAGCGGAAGGGATGATGATGATGATTCGCTCTATGAGTCCAGATGTACTTATTGTGGATGAGGTAGGGCGCAAAGAGGATGAAGAAGCCATATTAGAAGCTGTTAATGCCGGTATTCAATTGATCATGACGACACATGGATCAAGCTTGGATGAAGTGAAAAAACGTCCAATGCTTTCTGCAATTATAAAAATGGGCATATTTGAACGCTATATTGAATTAAATAGAAAGAAGGGTCCTGGAACAGTAACAGCAATACGAAATGGACAAGGCCAATTATTGATGGATGAAATGAAGGTGAATTAAATGATAAAAATAATTGGCGCAATCTTGATTCTTGCTTCCACAAGCTGGGGAGGAATGGAATTTTCAAAGCTATTAAGCCAAAGACCAAAGCAAATTAGGGCATTGAAATCAGCACTCCAATCATTAGAGGCGGAGATTATGTATGGACATACTCCATTGCATGAAGCCTGCAGAAGACTAGCAGAACAATTAAGTGAGCCATTAAGTTTCTTTTTTGCAAGCTTTGCAGAACGTTTAATCAAAGAGGATACAACCGTTAAAGAAGCATGGACATTATGCTTAGATGATATTTGGAAGAAAACAGCAATGAAGAATTCCGAATTAGAAATCATGAAGCAATTCGGAGAAACATTAGGTAGACATGATCGTTTTTCACAACAAAAGCAAATAATGCTGACACTTACCCATCTGGAAAGAGAAGAAGAAGAGGCAAGGGAAATACAAGGAAAATACGAAAAAATGATAAGAAGCTTAGGATTTTTGTCCGGTTTGCTGATTGTCATTTTATTGATGTAGTTTTTAGGAGGAGACTTTATGGGCTTAGAGGTCGATATTATATTCAAAATCGCGGGTGTTGGAATCGTTGTAGCTTTTTTGCACACAATCCTCGACCAAGTAGGCAAGAAGGAATATGCACAATGGGTTACTTTATTTGGTTTTATTTACATTCTATTTATGGTAGCTAATATTGTAAATGATTTGTTTCAAAAGATTAAAGCGGTATTTTTATTCCAAGGGTAAAGGAGGATATCGTCATTGAAATTCTTCAAATAGTTGGAATTGCACTTATTTCCACTTTTTTAGCATTAGTAGTAAAAGAACAAAAGCCCAATATTGCTTTCTTATTAGTTGTCTTTGTCGGCTGTGCAATCTTTCTTTTTCTTGTTGATCAAATAGCAGCAATTATTCAAATGGTTGAAAGAATCGCCTTAAACGCCAAGGTAAATACCGTTTATGTAGAGACGATTCTAAAAATAATCGGAATCGCCTATATAGCAGAATTTGCAGTGCAAATTACCAAGGACGCAGGACAAGGCTCCATTGCATCAAAGATTGAACTAGCCGGGAAGATATTGATTTTAGCAATGGCAGTTCCAATATTAACAGTCTTAGTAGAAACAATTTTAAATATGATTCCAAGTTAAGTAGGAAACCGTTTATTCCGAGGTGAAAAAATTGAAAACAAAGCTGAAAGTCGTACTACTAATAATGGCAGCTATCTTTTTTCTATATGAACCGATCGTACAAGCCTCACCTCATGAATCACAAGAAGCAACAGAAGTAGAAAGCTCAGAGGAAGTAAATGAAGAAGGAGTCGATCCAACGAAACTTGTTGAATCTCAATTGGAGTCACTGGACATCGATGAATTAACGGAATTTTGGGATTCTATCAAGACGGAGTATGGTGGTTTCTTGCCAGAAAGCCAAAAAGGAAGTCTATATGATTTTATGATAGGAAATAAAAGCTTTGACTTACAAGGCTTCTTTCAGGGAATGCTTAAATTTGCTTTTCATGAAATTATTGTAAATGGAAAATTATTGGGTTCGTTAATATTGCTCACTATATTTAGTGTAATGCTGCAAATGCTTCAAAATTCATTCGAGAAAAGCTCTATCAGTAGAGTAGCCTATGCCATTGTATTTATGGTCTTAATTATCCTCGCATTGAATAGCTTCCATGTAGCTATTACGTATGCGAGTGACGCAATTTCGAACATGACGAATTTTATATTAGCGCTTGTTCCGTTATTGCTGGCGTTGATGGCAGCTTCAGGTGGTGCTATATCCGCAGCTTTTTTTCATCCCGTTATTCTATTTTTGATGAATACAAGCGGGATGTTAATTGAATATATTGTCCTTCCTTTATTATTTTTATCAACCTTGCTTCATGTCGTAAGTAGTCTATCGGAACAATATAAGGTTACGCAATTAGCAAATTTATTACGTAATATCAGTATAGGAATCTTGGGGATTTTCTTGACTATATTTCTAGGTGTAATCTCCGTTCAAGGTGCATCTTCGGCAATAACAGATGGGATTACGATAAAAACAGCTAAATTTGTGACTGGGAATTTTATTCCTGTTATTGGACGGATGTTCACAGATGCAACAGATACTGTTATAAATGCATCCTTATTATTAAAAAACACAGTTGGAATAGCAGGAGTAGTGATTCTCCTTCTTCTTGTAGCATTTCCTGCAATTAAGATATTAATGATTTCCTTTATTTATAAATTTGCAGCAGCACTTTTGCAGCCGATTGGCGGAGGGCCGGTTATTAAATGTCTAGATGTTATTAGTAAAAGTGTCATCTATGTTTTTGCAGCATTAGCGATCGTTTCCCTTATGTTTTTTTTAAGCATTACAGTAATCATTGTGGCGAGTAATCTAACGATGATGGTGAGGTAGAAAGGAGGATAAGTATGAATTTTATTACAGAGTGGGTTACAAATATTATTCTATTTATTTTACTAGCGACCGTAGTAGATATGCTTTTGCCGAACTCTACCTTTCAGAAATATGCCAAGATGGTCGCTGGGCTATTATTAATTACGGTCATATTGACACCTGTATTTAAGCTTATATCCAGCGACTTTGAAGCTGTTTTCACCGCCAGTGCAATGGGGGAATCCGAACAAAAAAATATGAATAATTCCATTGAATTGAAAAAAAGAGAAATACAAGCCTCACTTGATGAATATACATTAAATAAAATGGCTGTCCAATTAAAAGAGGATGCGAATGAGGAGTTGATAGCAAATTACGGAATGGAGATCAATTCGATTCAATTATCGATAGACAAAGAGAAGGATGTTGGGTTTCCTGCAAACTTAACAGAAATGGTTATCCATATGAAAGAAAGCAAGGATCCACAAAACGTTGTGGAAGCCGTAAGCCCTGTTCGAATTGACGCACAACAACCTCTTCTTGACAAAACTGAATCGAAACAAATGGATACAGAAAGTATTATTTCTTTCCTTTCTGAAAAATGGGAAGTGCGAGATGATGCAATAGTAATTATGTACGAAGGAGGGGAGGAGGAGGAGAATGGATAAGAAGGACAAAGGGCCAATGAGCTGGTTAAAAAAATTTCTGTCAAACGACGGGGAGGAAAAGAAGCAGGGCAAAACTACCTATATTGTCATCGTTGTATTGTTTGGGGTAGCCATTATGCTTTTAAGCAATATGTTTTTTAAAGACGATAATAAAGCCCAGGAAGTTGCTGCGTATAGTAATGATGCTTCCTCTGAAGCGGCAGAAGAAACTTTTGGACAAAAAGCCAATAGTAGTAACTTAACCATCGCTGACTATGAAGAGCAGTACAAGGAAGAAATCAAAGAAGCGATAACCGCGATAGCAGGGGTTAAGGACGCGATTGTTTATGTAAATATAGAAGGATCAGAAAAGAAAGTATACGAAAAAAACCAATCGCAAACCATTCAGAAAACAGAAGAAGAGGATACACAGGGAGGCAACAGGAGTGTGGAAGAAACTTCAAATGAGGAAACGGTTGTATTGGTGCCAAATGGAGATAAACAAGTTCCGATTGTAGTGGAAACGATGAAGCCTAAAATAGTTGGGGTTCTAGTTGTTGCAAAAGGGGCTGAAGATATAAAAGTAAAAACAATGATTGTGGAGGCAGTTACTCGGGCATTGGATGTACCAAGTCATAGAGTTTCTGTACAACCTAAACAAAACTAAGGGGGAATAATAGATGTTATTAAAAAAGCAAACAGTATGGTTGTTAACGATGTTAAGTTTGGTTGTGGTATTGTCTGTCTACTATATTACTTCGCCAGAGTCCCGCTTAAATGAATTTGCAACAACCGAAGAAGAAAATACAGATAATGCAACAACAAATGATGCAGAGGAAGCAGCCTCAGATAATAAAGGGGAAAGCACTGTTAATACAACTGATTCTGAAGCAGTATTTGAACAAATGCGCCTTGATTTAATGGAGCAGCGTGACAAAATGAAAGAAGAATTAGTAACCATTCAAGGATCAAAAGATAAGACAGCAGAAGAGAAAAACGAAGCTACAGAACAAATTAAAGAACTTCAGGAAATTACAGATAATGAAAAAATAATGGAAAGTCTAATTAAAGCAGAGAACTATGAAGATGTGCTTGTTCAGACTGCTGAAGATGGTACAGTGAAAGTAACGGTGAAAGCAGAGGAGCTATCTGCAGAAGCTGCAAACGAAATTGTTCAGCTTGTACGCAAAAATATGGACGCACCAAATGCGAATGTTGCGGTAAAGATTGATCCAAAGTAAAAAGAAGCAGTAACTGGAAGTAATTTTTATGAACAAGGGAAAAATGAATAGTTCTAGAAAACTGTAGTTCACTTAAAATTAGTGTCTACAGTTTTTTTGTAAGACTGTCTATGGGAATCAATTATTGGAATATCTTAACTTTGCAAAGTGCATTTAAGTCTGGGGGAAATTACAATAAACTTTACGAAAAACAGTCAAATAGAATAACTATTTGAAAAAGAATAACCACTTGCTAATATGATTAATTTTTGCTCTTTTTATATATTGAATTAAAAGTAAGCGTATTCCTTTAATCACTCAGCTTGGATTAGTTATTTTAAAAAGATAGTGGTATGATAAGTATGTAGAAAGAGAGATGATTACCTTTCGATTCACAAAATAAAAGGAAATATAATAAAAGAATCAGTAGCAAAAAAGTAGTGTTTTAAAGATGGATGTTGAATTATCATAAGGTCTTATCGTATGATATTAGTATCTAGTCCTAAAAGAATGATTTAAGGGGTGCAATTATATGTTAAATATTTCAGAAGTAAAAGAACTAATAAAATTAATAGATGATTCTACTATTAGCAATTTTTTATATGAACAAGATGGTGTGAAAGTCGAAATCAAGAAGAATTACGGAGAGACAGTAGTATCTGCTCCAGTTATTACGAAAACAATCCAGCAACAAGAAGCTACAACAAAAGAAGTAGCCGTAGAAAGTGTAGTTACAGATACATCTGCGAAAGCAATGGATGAAAATTTACATAAGATTACTTCACCAATGGTAGGAACATTCTATCAATCAGCTTCTCCCGACGCTGATGCGTTTGTAAAAGTAGGAGACAAAGTTACGAAGGATTCTGTCGTTTGTATCGTAGAAGCGATGAAGCTATTTAATGAAATTACAGCAGAAGTAGATGGAGAAATTGTAGAAATTCTCGTTAAAGATGGAGAACTTGTAGAGTACGGGGAACCATTATTCCTAGTAAAGGCGTAACAAAAAGGGGCTTAAACAATGATAAAAAAACTGTTAATCGCAAATAGAGGAGAAATAGCTGTCCGCATAATAAGAGCTTGTCGCGAATTAGATATTCAGACGGTGGCTATATATTCAGAAGCAGATCGTGAGGCTCTACATGTGCAAATCGCAGATGAAGCATATTGCATCGGGCCAAAAGCTTCAAAGGACAGTTATTTAAACTTTACAAATATAATAAGTGTAGCAACATTGACAGGATGTGATGCTATACATCCTGGATATGGATTCTTAGCAGAAAATGCTGATTTCGCTGAACTATGCAGAGATTGCAAAATCACGTTTGTTGGCCCTAGTCCAGAGGCTATTAATAAAATGGGGACAAAAGATATTGCGAGAGAAACAATGCGTCAGGCTGGTGTGCCAATCGTACCTGGATCCCAAGGTATTATTAAAGATGTTGAAGAAGGAGTTTCACTCGCTAAAGAAATAGGATATCCAGTCATTATTAAAGCTACAGCAGGCGGCGGCGGTAAGGGTATCCGTGTAGCCAAAACGGAAGAAGAATTAATTAAAGGAATAAACATTACCCAGCAAGAAGCATTAACAGCTTTTGGGAATGCCGGCGTGTATTTAGAAAAATACATTGAAGATTTTCGCCATGTAGAATTGCAGGTGCTTGCTGACAATTATGGAAATGTCATTCATCTAGGAGAAAGAGATTGTTCCATTCAGCGTCGATTGCAAAAGCTGCTAGAAGAAACACCATCTCCTGTTTTATCAGAAGCAATGCGAGCGACAATGGGAGACGCTGCGGTTAAGGCTGCGGCTGCAGTAAATTATACAGGTGCTGGAACAGTAGAATTTATCTTTGATTATCAAAATCAAGCATTCTACTTCATGGAAATGAATACTCGCATTCAAGTGGAGCATCCAGTAACTGAAATGGTAACAGGTATTGATCTAATTAAAGAACAAATACTAGTAGCATCAGGAAAACCTCTGGAATACCAACAAAAGGATGTTACATTTACTGGATGGGCAATAGAATGCCGAATCAATGCAGAAAACCCTGCAATGAATTTCATGCCTTCACCAGGGAAAATAAACATGTATTTACCGCCAGGTGGCTTAGGTGTACGTGTTGATTCTGCTGCTTATCCTGGTTATACGATCCCACCATACTATGATAGTATGATTGCTAAGGTTATTGCCTATGGATCAACTAGAAAAGAAGCTATTTCCCGCATGAAACGGGCGCTGAGTGAGTTTGTAATCGAAGGTGTACACACTACGATTCCATTTCACTTAAATCTCCTTAATCATGAAAAGTTTGTGGAAGGCAACTTCAACACAAAGTTTTTAGAGATGTATGATTTAATGAAATCAGAAGATTAAAAGGAGGAAAAGGGTATGAGTGAAACAACTAGTTTAGAAATGAACCAAGAATATAATGGGTTAGGTAAAGTAGAAATTGCCCCTGAAGTAATTGAGGTTATTGCAAGCATTGCTGCTTCCGAAGTGGAAGGTGTAGCACAAATGAGAAGCAATTTTGCGACTGGAGTTGTGGAGAAATTTGGGAAAAAATTACACAACAAAGGTATAAAGGTTGACCTTAGTGAAGAAGGAATTAAAGTGGAAGTATATTGTGTGATGAATTTTGGCGTGTCTATTCCACAGATTGCTCAACAAATTCAAGATAATATTCGTCAAACGTTAATTAATATGACTGGTCTTGTAACAGAAGAAGTTAATATCCATATTGTTGGTGTTCAGTTCGAAACAGCAAAACAAGAACCTGAATTACAGCAAGAAATGTAACGAAAAAGACTAGTAAAGCTAGCGTATAATGAAAGAAAATACTAAAGGCTGAACAGGAAAGAACATCATATCTACTAAAAAGGATTTTGACACCTTTGTTAGATATAAAGTTTTTATCCTGGACAGCCTTTGTTTTTGTGAGAACTAATGGAAAACATGAACATAATTCTAGGTTTTTTTCATGTAAGATAGAGTTTTGTTTTTATTTATGCTATTATTCATGTAGCATAGATAAATAGGTTGTTAAACCTATGGAAGGATTTTAAAGGAGCCATAAATAATGAAAAGAAGAACTGCCAGAGAAAAGGCCTTACAGGCACTATTTCAAATTGATATTAGTGATATAGAGAAGGAAACAGCAATAGAACATGTTTTAGAAGGAGAAAAATCCGATTTATACCTTACTAAATTAGTGGATGGCGTATTAAGCCATAAAGTTTCTATTGATGAAACAATAAAGCAATACTTAGAAAATTGGTCGATAGAAAGAATTGCAAATGTAGACCGCAACGTTCTCCGACTTGCAACGTATGAAATTATGTATGGCCAAGCAGATGATGTACCTGTGAATGTAGCAATTGATGAAGCGGTTGAAATTGCTAAACTTTACGGTGATGATCAATCTGGTAGATTTGTCAACGGAGTACTATCTAAGATTAAAGATAATCAATAGTATTGAGCGAAACGATGGTTTGATTAAAAGTAAGAATAAGTGAATGCTTATCTTGTTTGCATCAATTTAGCAAATAAGATTTAATATCATCCTAAATTGTTTCCTTCTATAACCTATAAACATGAATGAAAAAGGGATGTGGTGTATGATACTACACCCCTTTTTCCATCCTGTATAAGGAGTTTTTATAAATGGAATCACGTTATTTAACGGTACATGCTTTGACGAAATACATAAAAAGAAAATTTGATGCAGATCCTCATTTGCAGGAGGTCATGGTCAAAGGAGAAATTTCGAACTTTAAGCAGCATACAAGTGGTCACATGTATTTTACCTTAAAAGATGAAAAGGCTAGGATTTTAGCAGTAATGTTTGCTCGTAATAATCAGCAAATGAAATTCACGCCTGAAAATGGGATGAAAGTACTTATTAAAGCAAGTATCACTGTTTATGAATCAAGCGGACAATATCAAATGTATGTAGTGGATATGCAGCCAGACGGAATAGGGCAGCTTTATTTAGCGTATGAACAGCTGAAAGCGAAATTGGAACAAGAAGGGCTGTTTCATCCAGAACGTAAACAAGCTATTCCTAAATATCCAAGAGCAATTGGTGTGATTACCTCTCCTACAGGTGCTGCTATAAGAGACATTATTACGACAATAAAAAGACGTTATCCAATTGCCAAAATTATGATTTATCCTGCGTTAGTTCAAGGAGAAACGGCTGCTTCTTCCATTGTAAAGGCTATTCAACAAGCAAATAAGCAGAATTCTCCAATGATTGATGTCCTCATTGTAGGTAGAGGTGGCGGTTCCATTGAGGAATTATGGGCTTTTAACGAAGAAATCGTTGCCAGAGCCATTTATACTTCGAAAATTCCAGTAATATCCGCTGTTGGTCATGAAACAGACTTTACCATTGCTGATTTTGTAGCCGATATGCGTGCACCAACTCCAACCGGTGCAGCAGAGCTTGCAGTACCCCATATTGATGAACTCGTAGAGCGAATTTTAACAAGGCAAAGTCGATTAATTAGAGGGATAAAGGAAAAGGTAGAATTGCAGAAGCTACGTCTAAACAGAATCCAGCGTTCCTATGCTTTTCGTTATCCAAGGGTATTATATGATCAAAAAATGGAGCAATTAGATAAGCAGACAGAATTGTTAATCCGCAATGTTCAAAGAGTTTTGGAGCAGAAAAATAATCAGCAGAAATTAATTCAAAAGCAGCTTGAAAGAAATCATCCTCATCAATATATAAAGAAAGCCAATCAAGATTTAGCTAGCTTACAAAAAAATTTAATCCGCAATACGGAGCTTATTCTCCAGACAAAAAGACAGTCTTTTCTTTCGAAAATCGGTAAGATGGATGCATTAAGTCCATTGAAAATAATGGAAAGAGGCTATAATGTAGCATATGATAATAGCGGAAAATTAATAGCCAGCATAAATCAAGTTAAGCCTAAGGATCATATTGAATTAAATCTTGCGGATGGTATGGTAGAAGCAGAAATTATTAGGATAAAGGAGAGATAGATTTTGGCAACCAATTCAGAAAAAAAACCATCCTTTGAAGAAGCGATGGAAGAATTAGAAAGAATCGTTGAAAAACTAGAAGAGGGAGACGTTCCGTTAGAAGAAGCAATTAATACATATAAAAAAGGAATGGAGCTTTCTAAATATTGTCATGAGAAATTAAAAAATGTTGAAGAGCAATTAGCTGAAGTGGTTTTAGAGAATGGAAAAAAACAACCTTTTTCCATCGCTGAGGAGGAATAACGTTTGAATAACATCTCTTTGTCAGCATTTACTGAAATGTATAAGAACCTATTAGAAGAGGAATTAAAGAAAAATGTAGAAACGCTTGGAGCTCCTACTAACTTAAAAGATTCCATGCTTTACTCTCTAAACGCTGGTGGGAAAAGAATTCGACCACTTCTATTATTTGCAACAATACATGCGTATGGAAAGGATCCGCTCAAAGGGCTATTACCAGCAACAGCAATCGAAATGATTCATACATACTCCTTAATCCATGATGATTTGCCAAGTATGGACGATGATGATTTACGAAGAGGACTCCCAACAAATCATAAAGTATACGGAGAGGCGACAGCAATTCTAGCAGGCGATGCACTCCTTACATACAGCTTTCAATTAATGACAAATATGACGGAGCAAAATATTCCTGCTGAAATAATTATTACTACTATTAGCCTTTTAGCAGAAGCAGCTGGAGCTGAGGGAATGGTTGGTGGACAGGTTGCTGATATAGAAGGGGAAAATAAAGTCTTAAATCAACGGGAACTTGAGCAGATACATTTGCATAAGACAGGAAAACTATTGGAAGTAAGTATCACAATTGGGGCCATATTAGCAGGTGCTACAAGTACTGAAATAAAGACGTTAAAACAATTTGCTTATCATTTAGGATTAGCCTTCCAAATTAGAGATGATATTTTAGATTTAGAAGGGGATGAAGCTATTATTGGTAAACCAGTCGGCAGTGATATGGATAACGACAAAAGCACCTATCCGAAAATACTAACAATGGATGGTGCAAAAAGAGAATTAGATGTACATATCAAGCAAGCAAAAGATCATCTTGCCGGTTTACATTTAGATAGCGCACTCCTAGAAGCGATTACAGATTTAATAGCGGATAGAAATAATTAATCATATCTCATTAAAACGTTTAAAAGCCTGTTTGCGGAAGGTATATATATGTAGATGTATAAGAAAACTTAGTAATATATCAGGGTGTCTCAAGCATATTTGACAGGACTCATGCATTTTATAAAAGGAAACATTTAAAATGTATAGTAGTGCTGTTCCACTATGAGGCATCCTTATTTTAAGCGCTAAGCTACCTTGTGCTCTAACTATGTAGAATAACTACTATTATGTATGAAGGAATGGTATAATACATACTTATTGCAAGAATAAATTAGGTTTTTTTCTAAAAATAAGGTATTCTAATATAAAATACAATCTTAGGCAAAAAAATGGATAAATGGAAGGAAGATATACCAATTTAGTCGTATTAATTTCTTGCTATATTGGTTATATACTGAATGAAAGTGAGTTGTTACCTAATGGATTTAATGTCAATTGAAAATCCAGCATTTTTAAAAGGATTATCTAACGAGGAACTTAAAGGCCTTAGTGAAGAAATCCGTCACTTTTTAATTAATAAACTTTCTCTGACTGGCGGTCATATTGGTCCCAACTTAGGAGTAGTAGAATTAACAATTGCTCTTCATAAATGCTTTGATAGCCCAAAGGATAAATTTCTTTGGGATGTAGGTCATCAATCCTATGTACACAAAATTTTAACTGGTCGTGCTAAAGATTTTGATACACTTAGACAATACAAGGGTTTAAGTGGTTTTCCGAAAATGAATGAAAGTGAGCATGACGTATGGGAAACAGGTCATAGCTCTACTTCTTTATCTGCTGCAATGGGGATGGCAGTAGCAAGGGATATTAAGAAGGAAGATTCTTATATCATTCCGATTATTGGGGATGGGGCATTAACAGGTGGAATGGCCCTAGAGGCATTAAACCATATCGGTGATGAAAAGAAAAACATGATCGTCATACTTAATGATAATGAAATGTCGATTGCACCAAATGTAGGGGCGCTTCACCAAGTATTGGGCAGATTAAGAACTGCTGGTAAATACCAATGGGTAAAAGATGAATTAGAAATGCTATTAAAGAAAATTCCGGCTGTAGGTGGAAAGATGGCCGCGACTGCAGAAAGAATTAAGGATAGCCTTAAATATTTATTAGTGTCCGGAGTGTTTTTTGAAGAATTAGGATTTACTTATTTAGGCCCAGTTGATGGACATGATTTCGATGACTTATTTGAACAATTAAATTATGCAAAGAAAACTTCAGGACCAGTGTTATTGCATGTAATTACGAAAAAAGGAAAAGGATTTTCTCCTGCTGAAAAGGATAAAATTGGAACCTGGCATGGAACTGGACCATATAAGATTGAAACAGGAGATTTTGTAAAACCAACTATTACTGCACCTGCTTGGAGTAAGCTAGTAAGTGACACAGTTTTGAAATTGGCAAGAAACGATGAACGAATCGTTGCTGTAACTCCTGCAATGCCAGTTGGTTCCAAATTAGAGGCCTTTGCAAAAGAATTTCCGGATCGAATGCTCGATGTTGGAATAGCAGAACAGCATGCTGTTACAGTAGCTGCTGGACTTGCGACTCAACAGATGAAGCCGTTTTTAGCAATCTATTCTACCTTTTTGCAAAGGGCATATGATCAAATGCTTCATGATGTTTGCCGTCAAAATTTAAATGTTTTTATTGGGATTGATCGGGCAGGCTTAGTGGGAGCTGACGGGGAAACGCATCAAGGTATTTATGATATCGCATTCTTACGTCATATGCCAAACTTAGTCTTAATGATGCCAAAGGATGAGAATGAGGGACAGCATATGGTGAATACAGCGATTCAGCACAATGCTGGACCAATTGCAATGCGCTATCCTCGTGGAAATGGAATAGGAGTTGAGCTCGATTCTACTTTGAAAACAATTCCAATCGGTACATGGGAAGTGCTTAAAGAGGGTACGGATGCAGCGATCCTTACATTTGGAACGACGATAGAGATGGCGATGGAAGCAGCTGAACTGCTCGAATCTCAGGGAGTACATGTGAAAGTAGTAAATGCGAGATTCATTAAGCCATTAGATGAAAACATGCTTTCTGAATTATTGCAAAAACAAATACCAATTTTAACGATTGAAGAAGCAGTTCTGCAAGGTGGATTCGGAAGCTATTGTTTAGAATATGCACACGATCATGGATATGGAGCAAATGTAATCGATCGTATGGGTATTCCAGATGAATTTATCGAGCATGGTGACGTAGACTCTTTATTAAATGAAATTAATTTAAATAAAGAGGAAGTTGTAAAAAGAATTCTATCTATTGCAAGAAAAAAACAAAAGAGGGCTTAGAGCATTCATGAAGAAAGAAAGAATTGATGTATTATTAGTAGAACAAGGCTTATTCGAGACAAGGGAAAAGGCAAAACGAGCTGTCATGGCTGGTATTGTTTACTGTGAGGAGAATAGACTAGATAAACCTGGTGAAAAAATAAGTGCAGATTCAAAGTTGACGGTAAAAGGCAAAACGCTGCAGTATGTTTCAAGAGGTGGCTTAAAGCTTGAAAAGGCAATAAAAGTATTTGATGTTAATGTGAAGGATAAGGTATTACTTGATATTGGTTCTTCTACGGGAGGATTTACTGATTGTGCCTTGCAAAATGGTGCAAAGCAATCATATGCTTTAGATGTTGGCTATAATCAATTAGCGTGGAAGCTTAGACAAGATGAGCGTGTAATTGTAATGGAAAGAACTAATTTTCGTTATGTAACGCCTGCTGATTTAAGAGGAGAAATGCCTAATATAGCGTCTATTGATGTTTCGTTTATATCCTTAAAGCTCATTTTACCGGTGTTAAAAACACTGTTAGTATCAGGCAGTGATGTCATTGCTTTAGTGAAACCGCAATTTGAAGCAGGTAGAGATCAGGTTGGGAAAAAAGGAATTGTCAGAGATCGAAAAGTTCATGAATCAGTATTAGAAACGATTATCGAATTTTCTATAAAAGAGGGATATCTCGTTAAAAACCTGTCTTTTTCTCCAATAACAGGTGGAGATGGAAATATTGAATTTTTGCTTCATCTATATTGGGATGAACGTCAGGAACATTCAGAGCATTTTTATCAAATAAAAGAGACGGTGGAAGCGGCACATTCCGAATTGAAAGCGAAAAAAGAAACCGACGAATAAGTGCGATTGTAAAAGGGTTTGTCTACATAAAGAGAACTATTAGTACAATGATGCTAGTAGATTATTCTTTTATTTAGACATACCCTTTTTGGTGTGTGTATTAGCAACAAACTATATGAAAACGGCCGATCTAAAAGAGGCTGGAAAAGTAATTTGTTTTTCTTTGTTCTTGTAAAAAGGCGAACAAACACGGTAAAATAAGATAAATGGAAAATGTCAAAAAAAATCGAATGAACGAATAAAAGGAAACCAATACTTTGGATAAGCTGTAAAAAAACAATGATACATAATCAATTAAATATAAATGATAATGACTATAAAGGATGGAAAATATGAATAAGGGTCAAAGGCATATAAAAATAAGAGAAATCATAGCGAATAATGATATAGAAACACAAGACGAATTAGTAGATGAACTGAAAAGTGCTGGTTATAATGTTACGCAAGCTACTGTATCAAGAGATATTAAGGAACTGCATTTAGTTAAAGTTCCACTTCAGGATGGTAGATATAAATATAGCTTACCTGCTGACCAACGCTTTAATCCGTTGCAAAAATTGAAAAGAATGCTAATGGATTCCTTTGTAAAAATCGACTCAGCTGAAAATTTACTTGTCCTAAAAACCTTGCCAGGTAATGCACAAGCAATTGGGGCATTAATTGATAATCTAGACTGGGATGAAATCCTAGGAACAATTTGTGGGGATGATACATGTCTTATTATTTGTCGCACTGCAGTAGATGGTAAGAAAATTAGTGATCGTTTTCTTGATATGCTTTAAAATGGGGGGACATTAATTGCTAAGTGAATTATCGATTAAAAATTTTGCAATCATCGATAGCCTATCCATATCCTTTAAAAAAGGACTTACTGTATTAAGTGGGGAAACAGGTGCAGGTAAGTCCATTATTATTGATGCTATCAATTTATTAGTTGGTGGACGAGGTTCTGCTGAATTTGTTCGTCACGGGGAAGAAAAAGCGGAAATTGAAGGATTATTCTATATTGAAGAAGGCCATCCATGTTTTCGAAAAATGAATGAATTTGGAATAGATATAGACGAAGGCACAATTGTATTAAGAAGAGATATAGCTTTGTCTGGTAAAAGTGTTTGTCGCATTAATGGTAAACTAATTACCATTTCGTTATTGAGAGAAATTGGTTCAACGCTAATTGATATTCATGGACAACATGAACATCAAGAGTTAATGGACGAAACGAGGCATTTACAATTACTAGATACATTTGCAATGGAAGAATTAGCTCCCGTTTTCGAAGAGTATGAAGAAATTTACCGCTCTTATACGCAAACACAAAAGAAATTAATGAATTTAACGGAAAATGAGCAACAGATGGCGCAAAGACTTGATTTATTGCAATTTCAGTATAATGAAATTGAGAGTGCTCATTTAAAACTAAATGAAGATGAAGAGCTATTGGAAGAAAAAAAGAAGTTAAGTAATTTTGAAAAAATATACGATAGCATTCAGACAGGCTATACAGCCCTTAAAGGTGAACAAAAGGGACTGGATTGGCTTGGTGAAGTAATGGGCAATATGGAAGAAGCCGCTAGTCTGGATACAGAGTATAAAGGGATGGCTGAATCTGTCTCCAATAGTTATTATATCTTAGAAGATATTGCAAGGCAGATGCGAAGTGCTTTAGATTACTTAGAATATGACCCAGAAAGATTAAATGAGATCGAAACTAGACTAAATGAAATCAACACATTAAAGCGAAAATACGGAAAAACGGTAGCAGAGATTTTGGAGTATGCTGCTAAAATTGAAGAAGAATTAGAAACATTACAAAACAAGGAAACGCATATTGATTTATTAGAGAAGGAATTAGCTTCTTTGAAAAAAGATCTTTTAGTAGAAGCAAAAGAATTGAATGCTTTAAGAAGAAAAGCTGCAGTGCGTTTAACTGATAGTATTCATCAAGAATTAAAAGAGCTATACATGGAAAAAACAATTTTTGAAGTAAGAATTCATGCTGATGAGAATAATGTCACGAAAAAAGGTATTGACGAAGTGGAATTCTATATTTCCACTAATCCAGGTGAACCACTAAAGCCATTATCGAAAATCGTGTCCGGTGGAGAGCTATCGAGAATGATGCTTGCATTAAAGAGCATTTTCTCAAAGCATCAAGGAGTGACATCCATTATATTTGATGAAGTAGATACTGGTGTAAGCGGAAGAGTGGCACAGGCAATTGCCGAAAAGATTCATCATGTTTCAGTTGATTCGCAAGTGCTTTGCATTTCCCACTTACCACAAGTAGCTGCAATGGCAGACACTCATTTATTTATTGCAAAAAAAATTGAAGACGGTAGAACCTCTACTTCTGTTACTCCTTTAGCACAGCAAGAAAAGATAAGAGAGATTGGACGAATGATTTCAGGTGCAGAAATCACTGAACTAACAAAAAAACATGCAAAAGAACTGTTAAAATTAGCGCAAAAAGCCAAGAATAAAATATAGACACGTAAAACCTCTGTATATGTGCAGAGGTTTATTTTATTCTTTATTACAGTTTAAGAAAGTAGCTGAAGTCGATTTTGTCTAGTGCAAACATCCAAACACATAGCAAACTTATGTATGTCAATAAACATAAAAAGCGATTGCTATTCGTTTCCGTTGTCAAGACAATTACGCTTTTCATAAGAAGTTGTCCAATTATCTTATTTAACAAAGTTATCCAATATGGGTAGGTATTTAAAATTTTTAACAGTTATAAATGATGCCGTTACAGGCAAAGTTATAAATGTAGCCGAAGAAGTTGTGGTGAAAAGAAGCGAGGAGAGTGAAGAGAATTGAAAAGTGATATCCTTAGAAAAATAATTGGTGGGATTCTCCTTGTTTCATTAATATCTTTAGTATGTAATCAATCCTTTCAAGAATATCTTCATATCCCAAAAAGCGTTACATTGTTTGAAGGCCAAACGATGGAAATCAACAATAGTGAGGCGATTCCTGTGACAGCTAATGTAGCAGACGAAGATTCGGTTGTTGCATTAAGTCAGGAAAAAGGAAAACTTTCTTTGCAAGGAAAAGTAAGTGGGAAAGAAGAGATGATGCTGGAGCTTGCTGGTTTTCCGATAAAAAAAGTGGATGTGAATGTTTTAAAAGACTTTAAAGTAATTCCTGGTGGCCAGTCCATTGGGGTAAAACTAAATACAGTTGGCGTACTGGTGGTTGGGCATCACCAGGTTAATACAGAAGAAGCAAAACAATCACCTGGTGAAAAAGCAGGGATTAAAGTTGGCGATATGATAGTTGAAATAAATGGCAAGAAAATCGAAAAAATGGCAGATGTAGCACCTTTTGTTCAAAAAGCAGGCGAGGAAAATAAACCATTAGATATAACAGTTAAAAGAGAGAAGGAAGAGTTTAAAACAAAGTTAATGCCACTTAAAGAAAAAGGGGACAATACCTTTAAATTAGGGCTATATATAAGAGATTCTGCAGCTGGAATTGGCACAATGACCTTTTATCACCCTGATTCCATGAAATATGGAGCTTTAGGCCATGTAATATCAGATATGGATACAAAAAAACCAATTGTTGTGGACGATGGAGAAGTACTACGTTCTACCGTAACAAGTATTGAAAAAGGGAGCAATGGAAATCCAGGAGAAAAATTAGCAAGATTTTCAGAAGATAAAGAAGTGATTGGGGACATTAAAACGAATAGTCCTTTTGGTATATTTGGCGAATTAAATAAAGAAATCAAAAATGGAATAATGGATAAGCCGATGCCGATTACATTATCTGACCAAGTAAAAGAAGGACCTGCACAAATACTAACGGTCGTTGATAATGATCAGGTGAAGCTATTTGATATAGAAGTGGTAAGCTCTGTTCCGCAAAAATATCCTGCTACGAAAGGATTAGTTATTAAAGTAACGGATAAAGAATTATTAAGGAAAACGGGTGGCATAGTCCAAGGGATGAGCGGAAGCCCAATTATTCAAGATGGCAAAGTAATAGGAGCAGTCACCCATGTCTTTGTAAATGATCCGACAAGTGGATATGGCGTTCATATCGAATGGATGTTAAATGAGGCAGGAATTGATATATACGAAAAAGGGCAAAAAGCGTCATAAAATAAAAACGTATCATGTAAAAGGATATATCGACATCCTTTTACATGATACATTGTATGGAAAAGATTTTTACATATTTTGCATGATAAAATCTAACAAATAACCAACTGTGATAAATAATCCAAACATCGTATTTGTCAATCCTGTATTTTTCATGGCAATCGGTGTTTGGCTTCGATCTCCTTTAAAGCCTTGAATTGCTTCTAGTGGCTTCTTGAAGCTTAGCAATACGATTAGGAGCCATGGACTGAATATACCGAAAGCTACGAAGACAATGACCCATAGATAAGATGAAATAAATAATGCCGCAAGTAGATTAACAGCTTTGTTAAAGCCGATAAGAATGGCGATTGTTTTTCTGCCACCCAAAGTATCCTCTTCAATATCCCTAATATTATTCGATAAATTAATCGCACCAATAAGAATCGCGATTGGTACAGAAATAAGAATGCTCTCTTGATTAATCACACCAGTTTGAATGTAGAAGGAAATAAGGATAAAAATACATCCCATACAAATCCCAGAAAATACTTCTCCAAATGGTGTATAAGCAATGGGAAGGGGACCACCAGTATATAGATATCCTATCGCCATCCCAAGTAAACCGACTAGGGCAATCCACCAACTAGTATTGGAACAAATATATATACCTAAAAGTAATGCAATAATATATAGGCTAATAGCCATATTTAATACCAATTTCGGTTTCATTCCATGATGAACAATGGCCCCGCCAATTCCTACTGAATCGACAGTATCAATACCTCTTACATAGTCATAGTACTCATTAAATAAATTGGTTGCTATTTGAATAATCAAACAAGCAAACATCATGGCAAAAAATAAACCCCATTGTGTTGAGGCATAAGGGAAAGATAAAACCGTACCGATGGAAACTGGTACAAAGGAAGCTGTTAATGTATGAGGTCTAGTTAGCTTCCACAGTATTTTATAAGTAGGTTTTACTTCATTTGTGACATTCTCCATAAAAAAATCCTTTCTATCATTGAACAAATTATAAAAGCACAATAACTGTTTCGCTGGTAAGAGCTTGTGCTAGGTGTTTATCTGCTTTTAACAGATAATATGGAACAAAAAAAATCGCTTCTTTTGTCCAACTTTAATAATACCGTATAAGGCAACATCCCAACAAGAATATATTCATAAAAAAGTCATAATTTTTTCTTCCAAAAAATGAAGTGTTTGGGTATATGGAAGTTAATTTGGGTTCTATTCTTTTTAATAGCTGATAAGTGGGGTATAATAAAGATAAAGATTTTTCGACAAAAAGATGAAATATATCGAAATCGGTCGAAAACGTGAGAAAATAAGAGAATTAATAGGGTTTTTCCTATTTTTTAAGTTTTTTTTATAAAATCAAAGGATTTTTTGTTGCTTTGTCGAAATTGTCCTTTAGAATAAAAATATAGATAAACTAGAGACATTGGGACTTAAGGGAGGAAACAACCGTTGAAGAAAATAAAAGTTTGTATTGTTGATGATAATCGAGAACTAGTAGGCTTATTGGAAGAGTATATAGATGCTCAGGATGATATGGAAGTAATCGGAGTTGCGCATAATGGGCAAGAATGTCTGGAATTAATCGAACAACTAGAACCAGATGTGATGGTGCTTGATATCATTATGCCTCATCTTGATGGATTAGCAGTATTGGAGAGAATGCGCCAAATGAATAAAAAAATGCCTAATGTTATTATGCTAACAGCCTTTGGTCAGGAAGATGTCACGAAAAAAGCTGTTGAGTTAGGTGCTTCTTACTTTATTTTAAAACCCTTTGACATGGAATATTTAGCCAGTCATATTCGTCAAGTAAGTGGTAAAACAACTGGCTTTGTTCGAAAATCCTCTACTTCTTTCAAAACACAACAGGAACCAAAAACAAAGAATTTGGATGCGAGCATTACGAGTATCATTCATGAGATTGGCGTACCAGCTCATATTAAAGGTTACCTTTATTTACGGGAAGCGATTTCAATGGTTTATAACGATATCGAATTATTGGGATCAATTACAAAAGTGTTATATCCAGATATCGCCAAAAAATTTAACACAACAGCTAGCCGTGTAGAGCGTGCCATTCGTCATGCCATTGAAGTAGCGTGGAGCAGAGGGAATATTGATTCTATTTCATCCCTTTTCGGCTATACTGTCAGCATGTCCAAAGCAAAACCGACTAACTCAGAATTTATCGCGATTGTGGCAGATAAGTTAAGACTTGAGCATAAGGCTTCTTGAGAGGGGTAGGGATTTTAAAGCATAACAAAACAAGGATTATCTTATCTTCGTTTTGTTATGCCTTATTCTTCAAGTAAATCAATCTTTTTTACTCATTGTCAATAACTGACTAAAGACAGACAAGTATTGGAATTTTTAATAGGGGAAAAAGATATTGTAAAAAGTAGTCAGTGAGTAAAATCCATAATAAGGAATTTATTTTAAAAAATTGAAAAATTTTCACCTAAAGATTTGCTTTCTGAGGATTAACCTGTTACTATTAAGGAGACTTATTTTTGTTCTCTAGAAAATAGTTGAGATTTACATATTTCTTTATTTTTTACTACGAGCAAGGATAGTAATACATTTGTGCATAAAGCACATAGGAGGAAACAAGAAATGGCTACAGGTAAAGTAAAATGGTTTAACGCAGAAAAAGGATTCGGTTTCATCGAAACTGCTGAAGGACAAGATGTATTCGTACATTTCAGTGCTATTCAAACAGAAGGTTTCAAAACATTAGATGAAGGTCAAGAAGTTTCTTTTGACATAGAAGAAGGTCAACGCGGACCTCAAGCTGCTAACGTAGTAAAAAACTAATTTAACAAAAACCGATACAGGCTCTGACTTATGTTAGAGCCTGTTTTTTTTCATCATTTATTTTGCAATAGTTAAAGAGTTCTACATAAGGAAGTGATTTTACATGACGAAAATATTTGCACATCGAGGTTTTTCTGCTCAATATCCAGAGAACACCATGAAAGCTTTTGAAGAAGCGGCAAAAGCAAAGGCAGATGGAATAGAAATTGATATTCAAATGACCAGAGATGGGGAAATTGTTATTATTCATGACGAAAAAGTAGATCGAACAACAAATGGATTAGGGTATGTGCAAGAATTAAGTTATAAAGAGCTAAGATCATTAAATGCAGGACATCGATTTAAGCATATTGAAAAAGAAGCTGTTCCCACTTTAATCGAGTTATTTGATTGGATGGAGCACAATACAATAACATGTAATATTGAAATGAAAAATAATAAGATTACTTATAAAGGAATGGAAGAAAAAACAATTGAGCTAATCCGTAAATACGGTTTTGAAAACAGGATAATCTTTTCCTCTTTTAATCATTATAGCCTCGTACATAGTTATCGAATAGCACCTGAAATTGAAACAGCACCTTTGTTGTCAGATGGAATATATCAGCCTTGGATATATGCCAATGCTATAGGTGCCAAAGGGTTTCATCCAAATTATAAACGGATTAGCCATGAGATAATCAAATCCTCAAAAGATAAAAATATCAAAGTTAGAGCATATACAGTGAATAATCCTAAAACGATGAGAGCACTAATGAACGAAGGAATCTCAGCAATTATTACAGATGAACCAATTCTTGCGCGGGAAGTATTAACGCTATCTTAAACAATGATGGTTTTCCACCTATCTTCTATTTTTAGAGAGAGGGAGGAAAACCTTTTTATTTATTTGAGAATATTAGCCTAATGGATCCCGAAATAGCGACAATTATAAGTAAGTAATAAGTTATCCTCCACCAACTCATTTGCCCATAAGATTGCAACCGATAGAGTACTCGAATAATCCTTTTTTTCAGAAATAAAAGAAAATGGGAAAAAAATTGCATAATAACAGGGAGATAGGTATAGTATAGATATGAAATAAATTGCACGGATGAACAGATAGGAAGTGTGCTAATGATTGATCGAACTATACAGACAACCTCTTATGCCCTATTTGATGAGATGAAGGAAGGGATTATTCTGGTGGATAATCGTGGAGTCATCTGCTATTTCAACAAAAGTGCAGAAAGAATGATACAGGAGCAATATCCTCTTCAAATAGATCAACATATTTTATCGATTATTCCTACTAGTGGGATGATGAGAGTATTACATACTAAAAGAAAAGAAGAACAGAAAATATTTGCAATTTCTGATAAGGATTATCTGTTAATTTCACGATATCCGCTAAAAAACACGGGAAATCAAGTAATTGGTGCAGTAGCGGTATTACAAGAAGCCAATCAAAAAAGACAATGGTTAGATGATAACAATATTCAGGTATTGCTAACGTTAGTTTTGCAAAATAGTGCAGAAGCATTTGCAGTAGTCGATGAACTTGGTCATATTATCATGCAAAATCCGTCATATAAAGAGTTGCTTTCTGTCCTTGATCAGCAAAGAGCTCGGAAATTAATTGCCCAGAATAGAGAAGAAGTCTTTCGAACAAGACGAGATGCGGAAATTTCGTTAAATTCGGACTCCCACTGTTTGGTCATAAAAAGTACACCAATTATTGTAGATGGAATATTAAAAGGCTGTCTGCAAAGTATTAACAATAATACGGAAATAATTCATTTAAAAAGGGAATTACAACAAACGAAATCGATTATACGCGGGTTAGAGCATAGTTACCAATTTGAGGACTTTATTTATCAATCATCCTCCATGAAATTTGCACTCGAGCAGGCAAAGCTAATAGGAGCTAGCAAACGGGTGCTATTTATTCGAGGGGAAGAAGGCACTGGAAAGTTTATGCTAGCAAATACTATTCATAATTGGAGTGGAAATAAGTTTCATTTGTTTAAGCGTATACATCCAAAGAGAAACAGAGAACAATTAATAAAGCTTTTAAACAAAAATAGCGGCAACTATAAAGGGACGGTTTACTTAGAAAATGTTACTTGTTTATCGATTGAAGAGCAAACACTGCTTCTAGAAATGGTAAAAGAGTATGCAAAGGTAGAGAAACAATCATCCCTTCGCCTTATTGTTTCGTCTACTATCAAACTAGAAAAAGCATTAATGGCAGGAGTGTTTTTAGAAGAACTCTATGACGAGCTAATGAAATCACATATATACTTACCGCCTCTAAGTGAACGTAAGGAGGATATTTATCCATTAGCAAAACATTTTCTCTTAGAACTGAATAAAGAAAGCGGTAGATGGATAAAAGAGATTGAATTAGATGCCCAAAAAGTATTAGAAGCTTATTCTTATTCTACGAATGTCCAAGAATTAAAGGCAATCTTACAACTAGCTGTAATAAGAGCAAAAGAAGAGGATACTATCCTTAAATCAGAGCATCTTGTTCTTTCACAAATGAATAAGAAGTCGAAAATGGACGTGCAGGATGAAATGGATGAAGATAATCAAACACTTTCTGAGCTAATAGAAAAATACGAGAAGGTTATTATAGAAAAAACCTTGAGGAAGTTAGACGGGAACAAAACCTTGACAGCAAAAACATTAGGGCTATCTGTCCGCAATTTATATTATAAATTGGATAAGTATGACTTAAATTAATTTTTAATAAGAGGTTTTTAAAATGAGTAAATTTCGGATATTGGTAATAAACCCGAGGTCATTGGTAACAGAAATTGCCCTCTATGAAAACGAGGTTCCACTAATTATAGACGATTTACCCCATGATTCTGATAAATTGGCGGGATTCCCTTCCATTGTTTCTCAATATAAGTATAGATCAGATGAAATTTTGTCCTATCTAGTAAATAAAGGAATCAACCTGTCGAAATTAGCTGCTGTTTGCGGAAGAGGGGGATTGCTTAAGCCAATCGATGGTGGAACCTATCAAGTAAATGCTGCTATGCGTAAAGAATTGCTTAAACAAACAAGGGGGGAGCATCCTTCTAACTTAGGAGCGCTCATCTCTTATGAAATTGCCGAGCATTTCGAGATCCCTTCCTATATAGTTGATCCAGTTGTCGTAGATGAAATGGCTAATATCGCCAAGATTTCTGGTTATCCAAAAATTACAAGGAAAAGTGTTTTTCATGCCCTTAATCATAAAGCAACTGGAAGGCGAGCGGCGATGGAACTTGGCAAAAAGTATGAGGATGTTCAATTAATCATTGCTCATCTTGGAGATGGAATTACAATTGGTGCACATTCGAACGGAAAAGTAATCGATGTTAATAATGGATTGAATGGGGAAGGGCCCTTTAGTCTGGAAAGGTCTGGTACACTGCCTCATGGTGATTTAGTGGACTTATGCTATTCCGGGAAATTCACTTATGAAGAAATGAAGCATCAGTTATTGTATCATGCAGGGGTGATGGCTTACCTTGATAAACCGAGTAGAGGTTCCTTAAATATAAGAGAAGAACTGATAAAAGTCGATAATCCCAATTATCCGATTTTTGAAGCTCTAGCATATCAAGTTGCAAAGGAAATTGGCAGTGCAAGTGTGGTGCTATTCGGAAAAGTTGATGCGATTATCTTAACAGGAGAACTTGCATTTAGTAACGAATTTGTAAAATTAATTATGGAACGTGTTAATTGGATTGCAGATATAATGGTATATCCAGGTGAAAACGAGCGACAATCATTAGCAGAAGGAGTTTTGCGCGTATTACGGAAGGAAGAAATGCCAAAAGAGTATAGATAAAGAGAGGAGTGTAAGGGAAATGGCAAAAGAGTATGATCTTGTCATTCTAGGCGGAGGAACGGGCGGTTATGTAGCAGCGATTCGTGCCTCCCAATTAGGTTTAAAAACAGCAGTCGTAGAAAAAGGAAAATTAGGTGGTACTTGTTTACATAATGGATGTATTCCAAGTAAAGCATTATTAAGAAGTGCAGAAGTTTATGCAACTGCGAAAAAAAGTGATGAGTTTGGAATTATTACGTCAGATATCCGATTGGATTTTAGCCGAGTGCAAGCAAGAAAATCAACCATCATAAGTCAGCTTCATAGCGGTGTTCAATACTTAATGAAAAAAGGCAAAATCGATGTGTATGAAGGAAATGGAAGAATATTAGGACCATCTATTTTCTCTCCTATGCCAGGAACCATTTCTGTTGAAATGAATAATGGAGAAGAAAATGAAATGCTGCTTCCTAAACATGTGATTATCGCGACAGGTTCAAGACCGAAAAGCTTGTCAGGACTAGAAATTGATGGTTTGACTGTAATTAGTTCGGAGGAAGCATTGCAGATGGAGGAACTTCCTAAATCAATCATTATTGTCGGCGGTGGTGTAATTGGAGTCGAATGGGCGTCTATGCTTGCAGATTTTGATGTGAAAGTCACTATTTTAGAATATAGTGATCGATTAGTACCGACAGAAGATAAAGAAATAAGTAAAGAGTTACAAAGAATTTTGAAGAATAAAGGGATAAACATTGTAACAGGTGCCAAGGTATTAGCAGAAACGTTGCAGAAGGACTCGTCCAAAGTAGCCATTCAAGCAGAAAAAAATGGCGAAGCTCAAACGTTCGAGGGAGAGAAGTTGCTTGTATCTGTTGGAAGAATTGGAAATGTGGAAGGCATTGGTCTTGAGAATACAGATATAGCGGTTGTTAATAATCAAATTCAAACAAATGAATACTATCAAACAAAGGAATCACATATATACGCGATTGGCGATTGTATTGGCGGCTTACAGCTAGCGCATGTTGCATCACATGAAGGAATAATTGCCGTTGAACATATGGCAGGGGAAAATCCCCATCCACTTGACTATAAAACAGTTTCCAAATGCATCTACACAAGCCCAGAAATAGCTAGTGTAGGCTATACAGAAGAGGAAGCTATAGCACAAGGACATTCGATAAAAAAAGGGAAATTTTCCTTTAAAGCAATTGGAAAAGCACTTATTTATGGAGAACAAGCTGGATTTGTCAAAGTAATTACGGATCAAGAGTCTGATGATTTATTAGGTGTCCATATTATAGGTGCACATGCTACTGATTTAATTGCTGAAGCGGCTCTTGCAAAAGTACTTGATGCAACCGCGTGGGAAATCGGAAATACGATTCATCCCCATCCAACATTGACTGAAGCAATGGGGGAAGCGGCACTTGCAGTAGAGGGTAAAGCAATTCATGGATAGTAAAAACTAGGAATTATAAAATTAGGATTCTAGTTATAGGGGGAATACAGATGAACCAATTAGGAGGTAATAATATGACAATGGTCCATAATCGCCATTTAGAAGCTGGATTAACAGATGATCAAGTATTGGAAATGTATGAACAGATGCTCCTTGCAAGAAGAATTGATGAAAGAATGTGGTTATTAAATCGTGCAGGGAAAATTCCATTTGTTATTTCTTGTCAAGGGCAAGAAGCGGCGCAAGTGGGTGCAGCCTTCGCTTTTGATCGCGAAAAGGATTATATCCTGCCTTATTATCGCGATTTAGGTGTTGTGTTATCTTTTGGGATGACCACTAAAGAAATTATGCTATCAGGCTTTGCGAAAGCAGAGGACCCAAACTCAGGAGGGAGACAGATGCCAGGGCATTTCGGCCAAAAGAAAAACCGAATTGTCACAGGTTCTTCACCAGTAACTACACAGGTACCCCATGCGGTAGGTGTTGCATTAGCAGGAAAAATAGAGAAAAAGGATTTCGTTACCTTTGTAAGCTTTGGAGAAGGCTCGTCTAACCAAGGAGACTTTCATGAGGGGGCAAACTTCGCTGGTGTCCATAAACTACCTGTTATTTTTCTATGCGAAAATAATAAATATGCGATCTCTGTTCCAATTGAAAAGCAATTGGGTTGTGCAAATGTTTCAGATCGAGCAATCGGCTATGGAATGCCAGGGTATACAGTTGATGGCAATGATCCGATTGAAGTATACCGTGTTACGAAAGAAGCGGTAGATCGAGCAAGAAGAGGGGAAGGACCTACGCTTATTGAAGCAGTTTCCTATCGCTTAACCCCACATTCCTCTGACGATGATGATAGTAGCTATCGCGCAAGAGAAGAAGTGACAGAAGCAAAAGCGAAGGATCCATTATTAACATTTAAAACTTATTTAATTTCGACTGGTATCTTAACAGAAGAAATGGATCAAAGGTTGAACAATAAAATTGCTGAAGTAATAAATGAAGCAACGGATTATGCAGAAAAGGCACCATATGCGAAACCAGAAGATACACTTAAATTTGTGTATGGCGAATAAGGGGGAAATAGAAAATGCCAGTAATATCCTATATAGATGCAGTGACCGAAGCCATTCGGGAAGAAATGGAGAAAGATGACAAAGTATTTATCCTTGGTGAAGATGTTGGAGTAAAAGGCGGAGTTTTTAAAGCTACAACAGGTCTTTACGAACAGTTTGGGGCAGACAGAGTGATTGATGCGCCACTCGCAGAATCAGCAATTGCGGGGGTTGGAATTGGAGCAGCAATGTACGGTTTAAAACCTATTGCAGAAATGCAGTTTGCTGATTTTATTATGCCTGCTGTCAATCAAATTGTATCAGAAGCAGCTAAGGTCAGATATCGCTCGAATAATGACTGGACCTGTCCTATTGTCATTCGTGCTCCTTATGGAGGGGGAATTCATGGTGCACTATACCATTCTCAATCAGTAGAAGCGATGTTCGCTAATACGCCTGGCTTGAAAATAGTGATGCCTTCCACGCCATATGATGTCAAAGGCTTACTGAAGGCGGCCATTCAAGATCCTGACCCTGTTTTATTCTTTGAACACAAACGTGCCTATCGATTAATTAAAGGGTTCGTGCCAGAAGAAGATTATGTGCTGCCAATCGGCAAAGCAGATGTAAAGCGAGAGGGCGATGATATTACCGTTATTACCTACGGCTTATGTGTCCATTTTGCCCTGCAAGCTGCTGAAAAATTAGCAGAAGACGGTATTTCTGCCCATGTTTTAGATTTACGCACCGTTTATCCACTAGATAAGGAAGCAATTATCGAAGCTGCTTCAAAAACGGGAAAAGTCTTATTAATAACAGAAGATAACAAAGAGGGCAGTGTGATTAGTGAGGTTGCAGCAATTATTGCTGAAAATTGTTTGTTTGATTTAGATGCACCAATTATGCGATTAGCGGGAGAAGATGTTCCTGCGATGCCATATGCACCAACGATGGAAAAATTCTTCTTAGTAACGCCAGAAAAAGTCGAAACAGAAATGCGAAAGCTCGCAGAATTTTAAGTCGCATAAGAAGGAGTGAACGTAATGCCGATTGAAAAAATAACAATGCCTAAGTTAGGTGAAAGTGTAACAGAAGGAACAATAAGCAATTGGATTGTTGCTGTTGGCGATGTGATTAATAAATATGATCCACTAGCAGAAGTAATGACCGATAAAGTAAATGCAGAAATTCCTTCTTCTTTTTCAGGAACTATTAAAGAACTAATAGCAGAAGAAGGACAAACGCTTGAGGTTGGTGAAGTAATTTGTACCATTGAAGTCGCTGGGGATCGTACACAGAATGAACCACCTACAGAAGAAGAGACAATAGAAAAAGTAGCTGTTTCAACGAATGAAGACTCAAGTCAAAAAGCAAGATATTCACCAGCAGTATTACGTCTATCTCAAGAAGCTGGAATTGATCTAACACTTTTAACTGGAACTGGTGCAGGTGGAAGAATTACGAGAAAAGACGTACAAAAAGCAATAAGCGAAGGAATTCCACAGGTAAAAGCGGAAGAGAAAGCAGTAACAAGTGCCACTGTTGAAAAAACACCTACAAATGAACCAGCTGTACATAGGAATAGTATTCAAACAAAAGCAGGAGACAAAGAGCTTCCGATAACTGGAGTAAGAAAAGCAATTGCTAGCAATATGGTAAAAAGTAAGCATGAAATCCCGCATGCTTGGACAATGATTGAAGTTGACGTAACAAAGCTCGTCCAATACAGAAATAAATTGAAAGATTCCTTTAAAAAAGAAGAAGGCTATAACTTAACATTCTTTGCCTTTTTTGTTAAAGCAGTTGCCCGCGCGTTAAAAGAATTTCCAGAAATTAATTCGACTTGGGCTGGAGACAAAATCATTCATAAAAAAGATATTAATATCTCCATTGCTGTAGCAACAGAAGGTGCGCTGTTTGTACCAGTTATTAAAAATGCTGACGAAAAATCGATTAAAGGTATTGCCCGTGAGATTACAGAGCTTGCAAACAAAGCGAGAACTGGTAAGCTAACAATAGATGAAATGCAGGATGGCACTTTTACTGTAAATAATACGGGATCATTTGGATCTATCCAATCAATGGGGATCATCAACCATCCACAAGCTGCTATTCTTCAAGTAGAGTCGATTGTGAAGAGACCGGTTATTAAAGATAATATGATTGCTATCTCAGATATGGTAAATTTATGTATGTCACTAGATCACCGAGTATTAGATGGACTTGTTTGCGGAAGATTCCTACAAAGAATTAAGCAAATACTAGAAACAACATCAGAGGAAACAACGCCAATCTATTAATCGCTTGGAGAATAGTATCAAAAAATGTGAAAACAATTAATACAAACATATATATTGAAAATGAATACTTTTTTTATAATAATGAAGTAAGAAGACATTTCATAAAGGAGCGAAACGATGAATATTGATTTTAATTTATTCATGAATGATGTTGTCCGTCAAGCACGCCAAGAAATAGTAGATGCTGGATATCAAGAACTAACAACAAAAGAAGCAGTAGATGAAGCATTATCCCAAAAAGGAACGACGCTTGTAATGGTGAATTCTGTATGTGGATGTGCTGGTGGAATTGCAAGACCAGCTGCTGGCTACTCACTGCATTATAAAAAAAGACCTGATCAATTAGTAACTGTATTTGCAGGACAGGATAAAGAAGCAACGGAACAAGCACGTTCCTATTTTACAGGTTTTCCTCCTTCCTCCCCATCCTTTGCATTATTGAAAGATGGCGAAATAGTTAAAATGGTTGAACGCCACGAAATCGAAGGACATGACCCAATGCAAGTAGTAGAAAAATTACAGAATGCATTTGAAGAATATTGCGAAGAAGTTAAGTAATTAATTAACTAAAAGAGAGCAATAGCTTCTTATGAATATTCATTGAAAAAAGGTTCAGGAATTCTGAGCCTTTTTTTGATGGGCTAAAAATAATAGGCTATTATCGTAAAAATTTCATATAACTCGATTAGACTTAATGTATTTCGCTTACCATTGGCATGCTTTTAGCCCCTTTTATAATAAATATTTATGATGAAAATAGAAATTTCAAAAATAACGACTTATTATTTAAAAATTTAGTTTTTTCAGAATAGTATTTTATTAAATGAATTTGTATAAATTATATTGAATAATTATTAGTATGTGTTAAAATTCATATTGTTGCATGAATATGAATAAAAAGATTATCTTATAATTTGCAACAAACAAGCAATATTAATAGAGAATACAACAGAAGAAAATACAGGGGGATAATAATAACATGAAAAAATTATTAGCATTAATGCTGTTATCTCTAGTAGTTGTTTTAGGTGCATGTGGAACTTCTACTGATGAAAATAGTTCAAATAATGATAGTGGGTCATCTGATAAAAAAGTACTTGTTATGGGAACTTCAGCAGATTATGCACCATTTGAATATATTGATACAGCAAAAAGTGATGACATCATCGGTTTTGATATTGATTTAGCTAATGCACTAGGTGAAAAGCTTGGCTATGAAATTCAAGTGAAAGACATGGATTTCAGCGGATTAATTTCTGCATTACAATCAGGCAAAGTAGATTTAGTTCTATCTGGAATGTCTCCAACACCAGAAAGAGCTGAAAATGTTGATTTTAGCGATGTATATTACACTTCAAGAGATCTAGTCATTACAACTAAAGATAGCAAAATTGAAAGTGTACAAGACCTTGCAGGAAAAACAGTAGGGGTACAATTAGGTTCCATTCAAGAAGATGCAGCAAAAGAAATTGCTAAAACAGTAAAGGTTACTGTAGAAAACCGTGACCGTATTCCACAATTGATCCAAGAAATTAAAGCTGGCAGATTTGATGCAGCAATTATTGAAGATGTTGTTGCTACTGGCTATTTAAATAAAGAAGATACATTAACATCATTCCCTGCAAAAGAAGCGAATGAAGATGCTGGTTCTGCTATTGCGTTTCCAAAGGGCAGTGATTTAACAGAGAAATTCAATTCGGAATTAAAGAAAATGCAGGATAGCGGAGAGATTGACGAGTTAGTCGTAAAATGGTTTGATAACTAAAGATAGTGTTGAAGTAGGGGACGGTTTAGGGCAAACATTGCCCTAAACGTTTTCTTGTTTTTTAAGAAGTTTCGAATAGGTGAAGGCTTATTTTAACAGACATCCCCGCTTTTTAAGAAAGGATTGAGATATTAATGGGCTTGGATTTCCAACAATTTATTCCATCCCTTCCTTATTTATTGAAGGGAATAACAGTGACATTGCAAATTGTCATTGTGGCAGGGATTATTGGTTTTATTTTAGGGATTATACTTTCGATTTTTAAACTTAGCAAACTTCCAGTATTGAGCTGGATTGCTGCTATTTATACATCTGTTTTCAGAGGAACACCCCTTGTTTTGCAATTAATGATTATCTATTTTGGTGTACCGCAATTAACAGGGATACAAATAGAGCCAGCTGTTGCAGCAATTCTTTCCTTTGGCTTAAATTCAGCCGCATATATATCTGAAATTATTCGCGCTGGAATTCTAGCAGTAGATCGTGGTCAGAAAGAGGCCGCTATGGCATTAGGTGTTTCACCTAGACAAGCAATGTTCGATTTAATTTTGCCACAGGCTTTAAAAAATATTTTTCCGGCATTAATCAATGAGGCTGTTTCCTTAACAAAAGAGTCAGCAGTTGTCACTGTAATTGGTGTAACAGATATTATGCGTAGAGCCTATATAATGGGTGGAGAAAAATATGCATACTTGGAGCCAATGATTCTTGCAGGTCTAATCTACTATGTATTAGTAATGATTTTGACTACATTGGCAAAAGCTGTTGAAAGGAGAATGAGAAGAAGTGATTAATGTTGAAAATTTGCATAAATCCTATGGCTCACTTCAAGTTTTAAAAGGGATTAATACACAGGTTAAAAAAGGAGAAGTAGTGACTATTATCGGTCCTTCTGGTTCAGGTAAATCTACTTTTCTTCGTTGCATTAACTTACTTGAAGTACCTACTGAAGGAAAAGTAATCATTGATGGCACGGATATTACGGATAAAAATACAAACATAAAAAAGATTAGAGAAAACGTTGGGATGGTATTTCAGCATTTTCATCTCTTTCCACATAAAACAGTCTTGCAAAATGTGACATATGCACCAATTAAGGTGAAGGGGTTAAGTAAATCGGAAGCTGAAAAAATGGGCAAAGAGCTTCTAGATAAAGTAGGACTTGCTGATAAGGCTGATGTATACCCTAGCCGTTTATCTGGTGGTCAAAAGCAAAGGGTCGCAATTGCTCGTGCCCTTGCAATGAATCCAGAGGTAATCTTATTTGATGAACCAACGTCAGCATTGGATCCTGAAATGGTAAAAGAAGTGCTTGAAGTAATGAAATCACTTGCTAATACCGGAATTACCATGCTTATTGTGACACATGAAATGGGCTTTGCAAGAGAAGCTGCAAACAGAGTATTATTCCTTGATGGTGGAGTGGTAGTAGAGGACGCACCACCAGCAGAATTTTTTACGAGTCCTAAAACAGACCGTGCAAAAGAGTTTTTGGAAAAAATGCTATAATGATGGATAAAACAAGATTTCTTTGTCTTCGGATGAGGGAATCTTTTTTGTTTTTACAATTTAGATGGCAATTTATTAGCATGAATAGTTTCAGATTAAGCAGGATTAGCAAGAGGGGATGGAGATATACATTATAAAGTAAAAAGCGAAAAAGGTTATCCCTTTTCGCTTCCTAGTGTAAACAGGCTTCAATTAAAATAACATCCCAATCCCGATTAACAGAGTGGATGCAAGCATAACAAAGATCATTAAATAAACAACAATCTTTTGTAATCTATTTTTCTTTTTCTTCATAGAATCCTCCAATTACTTACCTATTCTTACTGTCTATTTTACTAAGAATAGAAGAATGGTACAACTATAAACATATGGAATATTGATGAGAGAACTATTTCTTTTTTTAGAAAAGAAATGGTATTCAACTTTTAGGATTTTTATTTGATGTTCTATTTTTATAGGCGTATACTATTAATGTCACAAATTTTTGGAGGAACAAAGAAATGATAAATCAAGAGCGTTTATTAAATCTGTTTTTAGAACTAGTACAAATTGATTCAGAAACAAAGTATGAAAAAGAAATCAGTATTGTATTAAAAAAGAAATTTGAAGATCTTGGGTTAGAAGTAATAGAGGATGATACTACCGCTATTACAGGTCATGGTGCTGGTAATTTGATCTGCACGCTTCCTGCGACAAAGGAAAATGTAGATCCGATTTACTTTACATCACATATGGATACAGTCGTTCCAGGAGTTGGAGTTAAACCGTCAATAAAAGATGGATACATAGTAACAGATGGCACAACAATCCTTGGGGCAGATGATAAAACAGGTCTATCTGTTATGCTTGAAATTCTTACCGTTATCAAGGAAAATAACATTCCTCATGGAACAATCCAATTTATTATTACAGTAGGGGAAGAATCAGGGTTATTGGGTGCAAAAGCACTTGATCCGAAGTTAATCCAAGCAAAATACGGCTATGCATTAGATAGTGATGGAAAAGTAGGAAATATCGTTGTTGCAGCACCAACACAGGCAAAAGTAAAGGCAACGATTTTAGGAAAAACGGCACATGCAGGCGTTGCACCTGAAAAAGGCGTATCAGCTATTACTATTGCTTCAAAAGCGATTGCGAAAATGCCTTTAGGCCGTATTGATGCAGAAACGACAGCTAATATTGGTAGTTTTGCAGGCGGGAAACAAACAAATATTGTTTGCGATCATGTAGATATTCTTGCAGAAGCACGCTCATTAGTAGAAGATAAGATGCTTGCACAAGTAGCTAAAATGAAAGAAGCATTTGAATCAGCCGCAAAAGACATGGGTGGGCAAGCTATAGTAGAAGTGGATGTAATGTATCCTGGATTTAAATTCGGCGAAGGGGATCATGTTGTGGAAGTGGCTAAAAAGGCCGCTGCAAAAATCGGCAGAAGCTGTGAATTGCAACAAAGTGGTGGCGGTAGTGATGCTAACGTTATCTGCGGTTTTGGAATCCCAACGGTTAATTTAGCTGTAGGGTATGAAGATATTCATACAACAAATGAAAAGATGCCAATCGAAGAATTGAATAAATTGGCTGAGATGGTACTTGCAATTATTGAAGAAGTAACAGGTAAATAATTTAGTTTAAGTTAGGGTGTTTCCTTTTTAGGAAGCACTCTTTTTGTATGCTGGTCATGTTCACTAGCTAGGCGGTGAAAGTTCGCTATGACCGTCGGGATATGCGAACCTTTATTCGAAGGACAGGGGGTCCATGGTGATGCGGAATCTGAAGGGATAAAAGCGCTGTGGAAAAGCCGAAAGCACGGACATTCTTAGGGATAAGTTTTCACCAAAATCGAAGGAGGACTAGGATATTCGTGCCAAAAGAGAGAAAGAAAAGGTTTGAAGAAAAAATAAAGAAACTATCAAACCGAAACTAGGATGTAAGTATGAAATTACGTATCTCGAAAATAAACCAACTGATACAAGGCGGGGGGGGAACTATTTAAAACTACGGACATTAGAAATTCGCCAATGGAAAGAGAGTTGACAAAAAAATACAAACCACATAATACCAAATTTATTGTCAATGTTGAATTAGCTAGAATCTTTTTATGTAATTAATGTGTTTAGTATTTTAAATTTTGGATGTTATTGTAGAGGTTGGATATTAGAAGGATGTGAGTATTTAATAATAGCTGTTTTAATAATAATTTCTATTTTTGTAATCACTCGCTTCAAAATCTTCCAAATGTGACTCTAATAATTCTTTTATATGTTTCATGACAACACACTATCTAATAATTCAGAAAGAATAGCATTGAATGTGTACGTTATTGAAGCTTACTTTTTTAGAAATTAATTAAAAAAATTAAAGGTTTTTTAAAAAAATGTCGAAAATTTAAAATATACACACAATTCTTACGAACAAGAAACTTTATTACTATAAACCTTGTTCAAAAGACTAGTCCGCTTCCAGAGAAATACTGTGATATGTGACCCTAAAGCGGTCGGGCAATGTCTTTTTGCAATTAGATATGGTGTTAATTTTACAGCTAACCATAACAGATGTAAACAGGTTAATATAGCCCACTAAGGGAGGTAATAAAGGAAAAGAGTATTAAAAAGACGAGCGAAGGTATCAAGGAAAATAGAATGGGGGAGTATTAATGAAAAAGAAAGCTTTAACTTTTGGTTTAGTATCTTTACTTTCAGTGGGAGTTTTGATGCCTAATTTAGGACATGCTGAAGATAATCCAAGGGAATATCAAATTTTAGTACCTAACTATCATGGGAATGGACAAGAAGATCAAGGTTATTTAAGAGAATCAGGTGATAGTAGAGTGCAATGGGGGGTATCATTAACTAATAGTGACGAGGGTAATGGTACATATACACGTTTTTGGTTAGAGTTAGGAACTGGTGCTAATGTTACAAATGGACACGACGTTAAAGAGGGTGGAGGGTACAAACAATATGATTTTGAGAAAGCATCGGATGCTAAGGGGAAAAAAGTGTATTTGACTGCTGAAAATAACAATTATAACAGCTCTACTTTCGAAATTACCGGCGAATGGGACGAAGAAATATAATTATTAAATTAATTATTGATAAACTAGTGTTTATATGTCCTATAATTGTACTTGAAAAAACTAAATGCTATGAAAGTGGGAGTTGGAGCAAGAAAAAATGTGTTCCAACTCCATTGTTGATTAAGAAGGGGAGAGGGAAGTGAATTTTGACTTTTATCGTACTATAAAGCAGAAAAAATCTATTATTATCTTTTCTACTATCCTACTATTCATGTTAGCTGACTTAGTGATAAACCTTTTATGGCAATTTGGTAGGGAACATTATAATTATATGACGTTTTTAACTGGACAAAATTCCGTGTATCTACAAATGCTTTCTCTATGGTTATTACCTATTTGGTTATTATTATATACTAGTGAGCGATATATTAATGATAAAAAATTAGGATATGATAATATACTAATCGGGAAATTAGGCAAAAGGAAGTACATATTCACACTCATAAAGGTTACTTTTATTAGTGGTTTTCTTTTACTCTTTATTCCATTATTGATTAATTATATCATGGCATTTTTAACAAGTTGGGATGTGCCGAAAACACATTCGATAGATTATCTTTATAGATATGAAGATGCAGCGAAATATTCTGTTGAGTATTTTGGATGGAAGCATCCAATTTTTATAAATATGCTTTTTATTATTGTATCAAGTTTTATAGCTGGCTTATTGGCAGTAACATCGCTATGTTTCTCATTTGTTGTTCCAGATAAACGAATTGTATATCCTGTAGTTTTTCTGTTTTGGTTTGGACAGATTATCATAAGGAATGGATCTGTTATGGATATTTTTCAACCATTTACAGAATGGGGATGGGGAAAAATGGGGTTTGTATTTACTCGAACAGTGATTTTCTGTTTTATCATAATTATTCCAACGACAATATATAGGTTAAGGAGAAGGAATGTTTTATAAATTTAAATTTTTCATTTTAACTTTAATATTAATATCATTTTTATCCGTTTTTTGGTATTTACAATCAAAACCTTTTTTAGATGGACAAGATTTTCAAGCTACCCTTGTAACGTATCAGGGATTTTTAAGTCTGCGTTATGTAACAGGATATTATTTAATGATTTTCTTACCATTTCTTTATATTTTTTTTCCAGATATCAAGGATATTAAACTCATTCGCTATAAATCGAGGTTGCCTTTTTTTTATCAACGTCTTAGGAAATCTTTTTTCTTTAGTTTAGGATTCAGTGTGATTTTATGTGCAATTGTGGCGATAGGAACGTCAATATTTTTTGATGTGAGTAGATTAATTAACCAACATTTTTATCTTGCTATACTGTTTCAAACGATTCAATTTACCTTTGTATATGGAATAATTTCAAATTTATCTAATATATTATTGGATATTTCTAATAATGTAGTAATTAGCACTGTCAGTGTTGTAGTTGTTTTTATTTTGTTAACGAATATAATTTATTTTGAGTTAGACTATTCCTTTTTCTTTGCCGAAATACACCTTATAAATTATGTGATAAAAAATGACTGGTTAAACTTCTCATTTTTAATGAGACTTATTCGGATATGCAGTATGTTTATTATTACTTCCTTAATTAGTAGATACATATTTTTACTTCGTGATATAAGGTAGATGGTAATTTATATGTTTAAGAGAATATATGTATTATTAGTAGGAATTATAGTGCAAATTTGGATTCTTCAATTTTTGTATCAAGCATATTTTGAAGGGGGAGTTAACTCATTACTACTATATAATGTCTATGGGGTAGGAGTTAGTAACCAAATTTTATATTATGCATATAGCTATTTTTTTTTCGGTGTCATTAGTTTTTATTTTATAGGAAGTATGAGAAGAAATATTGAAAATTATGGGATTTTACAATTATATCGTGGAAAAAGTAAACTGATATTTTTAAGTATGTTAGTTTTTAAAATGATTTATCGCTTAGTTATTATTCTTCTTTTAGAAACAATGGCTTTCACATTTTTTTATTGGATAATAGATATGGGATTGAAAATAACCATTAACGATTTAGTGATAAAAAGTTATATATTGTGGATATTAACTTTTACCGCCTTGATAATAATTCAAATGACCTTGGAGTTATTCATGGACGATACTGTTGCGGTACTAATCATTAATTTATATGTACTTGTAAGTATTTCATTTGGGTCAATATTATTAGAGCGGGGGAGTATTATGTTATATTTATTTATCCCCAATTTTTCAATGTACCTTCGTTCTGATGTAGCATTCCATAAGAGTCCTTTGACCTTTTCTTATGAGATAGTTATCTTATTTATTATAATAATAGTTTGTTTCATTATTTCGTTACGAAGATTAAAAACAAAGGATTATGTTGGATAGGGAGGGGAATAAAGGTGACCTATATTGAACTGAAATCGATTAACAAAAAGATAAAAGGAAAAACTGTATTAGATGATATTTCTTATAGATTTGAATCTGGAAAAATATATGGACTATATGGAAGGAATGGATCTGGGAAAACAATGCTCTTAAGAGCTATTGCAGGATTAATTCACCCAACCAAAGGTGAAATTATTGTGAATGATAAATATCTGCATAAAGATATTTCTTTCCCTCCTAATATGGGATTAATTATTGAGAATATGAGTTTATTGCCTCAATTCAATGCTGTAGAAAATCTTAAAATACTTGGTAAAATTAAAAAGGTTGCAACAATGGAAGATATCGAGAAATCTTTAAAGAGAGTAGGATTAGAAGAAGCAAAATTAACAAAGGTTAAAGAGTATTCATTGGGAATGAAACAACGATTAAATATAGCTCAAGCCTTGTTTGAAAAACCAAATGTAATTTTATTGGATGAACCTACTAACGCAATTGACGAAGAAGGAATAAGGGAAGTTAGAAATATTTTATTAGAAGAAAAAAGAAAAGGGGCATTAGTAATTATAGCAAGTCATAATACTGATGATATAAAAATACTGTCAGACGCTGTAATAAAAATGGACAATGGAAAGTTGTGTTTGTAGAATTTATCTATTGAATAGTATAAATTGTAGCTGTATTCGTCAATATCATAACCACTTGTTTTATTTATTCGTTTATTTTAAATGAATTGCAATTTGAATTTCAAGATAGGGTTTATTGTATTAATCAGTAATATGAATTTTGCAAACAAGATAATTCACTTAATTAATAATGAGAAGATAGATGCTGAAGAAGTAATTTGGTATCCATGATTAGTTTCTAGGTGAATAATCATATTATTGAGTCGGGGTGTTTCCTTTTGAGGAAGCACTCTTTTTTATGCATATATCAAACAAATGTTTCTATTTTCGCTTGCATTTATACAGAAAACAGAGGAAAATATTTTTATAGGAAAATACTACTGTATATACTAATTTTGGGGGAATATAGATGGAAGAGAAAAAGGTTGTTATTTTTAAAGTTGGAAACGGAGAATATTCTGTCGATGTATCTTACGTAATATCTATTGAAAAAGAGGAGCAAATTACAGCTGTGCCTCAATTGCCAACCTTTGTAAAAGGGATTAGAAAAGTAAGAGACGAACTAATTCCTGTCATTGATTTACAAATGGTTTTATATAATCAAACAACAGAAGAAAACGAAAATAATAAATTAATTGTTGCTCGAACTGAAGATATTTCATTTGCCATGATTGTTAATGATGCAAAGGAAATTCTCGATATTAAAGAGGAAGTCATTAAAGAGGTTGGAATTTCTGCTTACCAGAAAACAGAATATCTAACAGGCGTTCTTAATTTAGAAAACCGTCTTGTCTTAATGCTAGATCCAAATATTTTGCTAGAAACGTTAGAGGGAGTACGAGAAATTAAAGACTATATGAAAAATCAGCCTGCATAAACTCTTTGTTTAAGAGATTTGCATGGCTTAAAAGAAATGGTGAAGGTAAAGTGAAGGAATTTTATCCGAAAAAAGGACACGTCATATTACATGTAGATATGAATAGTTTTTATGCATCTGTAGAAATGGCTTATAATCCACAGTTAAAAGGGAAGCCCCTCGCAATCGCTGGGAATGAAAAAGAACGCAGAGGAATTATCGTAACTTGTAGCTATGAAGCAAGAAAATTTGGTGTAAAAACAACGATGCCTTTGTGGGAAGCGAAAAAAAGATGCCCGGATTTAATTGTTTTGCCTCCCAACTTTGATCGCTATCGGACGGCATCTCTTGCGATGTTTCAAATCCTCCATGAATTTTCAGATATCGTCGAGCCTGTATCAATAGATGAAGGCTATGTAGATATTACGAACTGCCATGAGTTAGGGACACCGCTTTATATTGCAAGAACAATTCAGAAACGAATTTATGAACGTTTAGATTTACCATGCAGTATAGGTATTGCACCAAATAAATTTCTAGCTAAAACAGCATCCGATTTAAAGAAGCCGATGGGAATCACTATTCTAAGAAAGCGAGATATCCCGAATATACTTTGGCCGATGCAAGTAGAAGAAATGCATGGTATAGGAAAGAAAACAGGGGAAAAACTAAGAACGATTGGCATTCAAACGATTAAAGATTTGGCAATGGCTCAAGTGATTCCCCTAAAAGGGCTATTAGGCATAAATGGCGTTCGTTTAAAGGAAAGAGCCAATGGAGAAGATAATCGCCCAGTCGATCCAGAAGCAGCCAATGAGTTTAAGAGTATTGGAAATTCGACAACCCTTCCACGGGATGTAAAGAATCAACAGGAATTATTTAAAGTATTAGCGACATTAGCAAATAAAGTGGCAACACGCATGAAAAGAAAGCATGTGCATGCTAATCATCTATCTGTTACGATTCGGTATGGAAATCGCAAAAATTATTCGAAAAGCAAAAAAATGGCTAATCCGATTAAGACAGAGGAAGAAATACTACAATTTAGCAAAGAAATCTTTATTACTGCATGGGACGGCAATCCTGTTCGCTTACTGGGAATAACCGCAGGGGATTTAATCGATAATAATATTGTAGTAAAACAACTTGATCTCTTTTCTTTTGAAAAAGATGCAGAGAAGGAGCCTTTATGGACAGCCATTGATAAACTGAAAGAAAAATATGGTACTTCTATTATTGAGCCAGCATCGGAAAGAAATAATATTTCAAAAAAAGAAGAAAACATAGGTACACTGACTAGTTTTAATAAAGATTTTCTCCAAGGAAAGAAATTTTAGTGCGGTTACCTATGATAAAAAAATTTTTTTGAAATAAACCAGAAAAGTAGTTGCATTTTAGTTGCATAACTTAAAAAATCTTGCTAAAGTTAAGTGAATTCTACTATAAGGATACATAGTTTAGAAGGGACGTTAGGAAAAATGACAAAACAGCAATTTGGTGTAATCGGTTTAGCGGTTATGGGTAAAAACCTTGCTATGAACATCGAAAGCAGAGGGTATACTGTTTCCGTTTTCAACCGTTCAAAAGAAAAAACAGAAGAAATGCTTAATGAATCAGAAGGTAAGAACATTGTTGGGACATATACATTAGAAGAATTTGTACAATCTTTAGAAGTCCCACGTAAAATCATGTTAATGGTTAAAGCAGGACCTGCTACAGATGCAACGATTGAACAATTAAAACCTTTATTAGATAAAGGGGATATTGTAATCGATGGTGGTAACACATTCTTTAAAGATACACAAAGACGCAATAAAGAGTTAAGTGAGCTAGGTATTCACTTTATTGGTACAGGTGTTTCTGGCGGAGAAGAAGGCGCATTAAAAGGTCCTTCTATCATGCCTGGTGGACAAAAAGAAGCATACGAATTAGTTGCTCCTATTTTCAGAGATATTTCTGCTAAAGTAAACGATGAGCCTTGTACAACTTATATCGGTCCAGATGGTGCTGGTCACTATGTAAAAATGGTTCATAATGGAATCGAGTATGGTGACATGCAATTAATCTGTGAAGCATACTTCATTATGAAGCATGTACTAGGATTAGAAGCACAAGAACTTCATGAAGTATTTGCAGAGTGGAATAAAGGGGAGCTAGATAGCTACTTAATTGAAATCACTGCAGATATTTTCACAAAAATTGATGAAGAAACTGGTAAACCTTTAGTAGATCTAATCTTAGATACTGCTGGACAAAAAGGAACTGGTAAATGGACAAGCCAAAGTGCTTTAGACTTAGGTGTTCCACTTCCAATGATTACCGAGTCTGTATTTGCTCGTTTCATTTCCGCAATGAAAGACGAACGTGTAAAAGCTAGCCAAGTACTTTCTGGTCCAGAAATTAAACCATTTGCAGGTGATAAAGCTGCGTATATCGAATCTGTACGTAAAGCTCTATACTTAAGCAAAATTGTTTCATATGCACAAGGTTTTGCGCAAATGAGAGAAGCATCTGAAGAATACGATTGGAATTTAAGCTATGGCGAAATCGCAATGATTTTCCGCGGCGGATGTATTATTCGTGCTCAATTCCTACAAAAGATCAAAGATGCATATGACCGTGATCCAGAATTGAAAAACCTTCTATTGGATCCATATTTCAGCGAAATCGCTGAAAACTATCAAACAGCATTACGTGAAGTAATCTCTGGTGCTGTATTAAATGGTATTCCTGTACCAAGTTTCGCAGCTGCATTAGCATACTTCGATAGCTACCGTACAGCAACTTTACCAGCGAACTTATTACAAGCACAACGTGACTACTTCGGTGCACATACTTACGAGCGTACTGATAAAGAAGGAATTTTCCATACTAACTGGATGGAAAAATAAGAATTACATGAAAACACACCACTTTTTAGATTGTGGTGTGTTTTTTTTTCGGTAGTTTAAATAGGTGAAGATAGTATATAACTTAGTGTATTGGTGAAAGCCGGTACGAGAGAGAAGGGAAGGAAAAACGGTGTTCATAACCTAATTAGAAATTTTCCGCATCCAAACTATTTATTCTACTTCCCAAAATAATAAAACCTTTTAATAAACGAATAAAAGAATATGCCACAATATTAATTTTAGCAGCACATTCTTATTACATCGAATAACTATTTTATTACAATAATAAAGGCCTATATTTCAAAATCTCTCATTCCGTAAATATTATTTCAATATAAACCACTTCCGATCTACTGCCAATTCTAATTGGCGGTCCCCAAAACCCAAAACCAGAGGAAACGATCGCGTGCAATTGTTTCTTTTTCTTATAGCCCCAGTCTAATTCAAAGATTTTTTTTGTAATCAAATGATTCGGTGCCATTTGCCCTCGGTGGGTATGCCCAGAGAGGATGACATCAATTCCATCGTTCATAGCAGTTTCGAGCTCATCAGGCTGATGATCCATCATGATAATGGGAAGGTGATTACTTTCATTCTCGAGAAGTTCAGGGATGGATAGTCTTTCTGCATCTGTTTTATCTTTGCGACCAATTAAGCGAATGGTCTTGTCGATGGTTACTTTTTCATCCATTAATATGTGAATACCGATACGGTTCATTTCCTTTAAGAAAGTAGGAATCATTTTTCCATAGTATTCATGATTTCCTAAAACGCCGTATATGCCTAGAGGGGCATGGAGTTGCTTTAACTGCTCTCCCATTTTCTTTTTCATAAAAGGCAGGGGATCGTCGTCAATGATATCTCCAGGTAATAGGATCAAATCGGGGTGTAAGCCGTTTATTTTCGTTATTAGCCTGTTTAAATGACTTTTCCCTGATAAAGTGCCAAAGTGCATATCAGAAGCCATAGCAATACGCAGAGAGCCTCTTTTGGCCTGTTTTTTTTCTACGGTTAGTTTATATGTTCGCACAATAGGAGAATAGGCATTATAGGTTCCGTAAATTAGTAAAAATAGTAGGATGCAAGCTACAAGGGTGCCAATCATTCTTGTTGCATCTTCAGATTGAATATTAAAATGTAATAGAAACCATCCAACATTTGCAAATGGAAAAAGTAATAGACCGTATTCAAAAATTGCTAGCCAATAAGCACCGATTATTTTAAAAATAGAGATGGATTTAAGAAAATGACTAATAATATATGCATATGCACAAATGATAACAGTTCCAATATAGATGGATGGGTATGGAACTAATTGTAAAGATTCAAGCCAAACATAGCCATTCCAGCCTAAATAGAAAACAAGTAGATTATATACAATAAATACAAGAATGATAGAGAAGATAAGCTTGATTTTTTTCATCATAAACTCCTTTAACTATTACCATAATCGTAATTGAGTAAACAAAAAACGTGAATACAAAAGATTCACGTTTTTTAAGTACTAACACATTTACTTAGCAGACATCAACTTCAAATTGATTGACTGGCCACCAGAAGAAGCCGTCTTTTTCTAATAAATCATCCGCTTCTTTTGGCCCCATTGTACCAGAAGCGTAATTAGGGAATTGAGTAGAAGGTGTTTGCTCCCATGCTTGTGAAATTTTATCTACATAACTCCAAGATAACGCAACTTCATCCCAATGAGTAAAGTTTGTAGCATCTCCGTGAAGGCTGTCATCAATTAGTTTTTCATAAGCTTCAGGAGTATTTATGCCTGCAATGCCTGTGTTAGCATAGCTTAGCTTAATCGGAGTTGCCTCCATGTTTTGTCCTGCTTTTTTAGCGTTTAAATGCAAGGTAATTCCCTCTTCTGGTTGAATATGAATCACAAGAAGATTTGGTGTAATTTCTTGATCAGGACGATTATATAAATTCATCGGAATATCTTTAAATTGAACAACAATCTTTGTTGATTTGCTTTCTAATCTTTTTCCTGTCCGGATGTAGAATGGAACACCAGCCCAACGGAAGTTATCAATCATTACTTTACCAGCTACAAAAGTTTCTGTGTTGGAGTTAGGATCAACCATTTGTTCTTCACGATAGCTTGGTACCTCTAAGTCTTCTACTAATCCTTTGCCATATTGTCCTCTTACAAAGTATTTATCTACTTCATCCACTTCCATAGGACGCATTGCACGGAATACTTTCACCTTTTCAGAGCGAATTTCATCTGGTGTAAGTTTAATTGGCGGTTCCATTGCAAGGAGTGCGACCATTTGCAGCATATGATTTTGGACCATATCCCGAAGTGCACCACTTGTTTCATAATATCTTCCACGTTCCTCTACTCCAAGAACTTCACTTGAAGTTACTTGAATGTTGCTAATATAGCGGTTATTCCATAGGTTTTCAAAAATAGCATTAGAAAAGCGAATCGTTTCAATATTTTGAACCATTGCTTTTCCTAAGTAATGGTCAATTCGGTAAACTTCATCTTCAGAAAATGCAGTACGAATTTGTTCATTCAGTTCTTTTGCCGATTCTAAATCATGTCCAAATGGCTTTTCAATGATTAAGCGTTTATAGCCTTTTACATCTGTAAGTCCATCCTGATTTAGATGAATCGCAATAGGACCAAAGAATTCTGGTGCCATTGCTAAATAAAATACACGGTTACCATTTAAGCTATATTTTACATCTAAATCATCTGCGATGTTTTTCAACTCCACGTAAGAGCTTGAATTTGTAACATCATGTGAATGATAGCAGAAATAAGAAGCGAATGTCTCTAGATCATCATTTTTAGAACCCGCGATTGCTTCAGATACAGAATTAACAACATTTTGTTTAAACTGTTCTTGCGTTAAGGTTCTTCTCCCTACACCTACTACGGCGAAATTTGCTAATTTACCTTTTTTATATAATCGATACAGAGATGGGAAAAGCTTTCTATTGGCTAAATCTCCTGTAGCCCCGAAGATCATAATAAGTGCATTTGATGTTTGTTTTTCATTCACTTTCTTGTACCTCATTTCATTTATATATGTATGAAAATTAATAAATTGCTGCTTTACAAAAGTACATTAGTTTTAAATAAAACATGTACCTATACAGTTATAAAATTTTATCTTTTTCTCACGCATATAGCAACAAATTTGTTTATAATTTTTGCAAATATTTTTACTATTTGTATTTGCAACAGAAATTTTTCATTCATTCAACATGATATTACAATATATTAGCAAAAGTTACTAGTTAAATGATTTAGGAATTTGGATATTCCTATAGCGTTAAAGTATACTTAAGACATCTATTCTGATTTAGTATTTAATGATACGGTTTTATTTATACAGCAGGATTAGGAACAACGAAGAAAAACGAAAGGGGAGTAGTGTGTAAACATGAAATTGCAATTTTTAGGAACAGGTGCAGGTATTCCGGCAAAAGCGAGAAATGTTACATCTATTGCTTTAAAGCTTTTAGAAGAAAAGGGGAGTATTTGGCTGTTTGATTGTGGAGAAGCAACACAGCATCAAATTTTACATACAAGTATAAAACCAAGAAGAATTGATAAAGTGTTTATTACTCATTTACATGGAGATCATCTTTATGGCTTGCCAGGATTTCTTGCCAGTAGATCCTTTCAAGGAGGAGAAACGCCACTGACAGTATATGGCCCTAAAGGAATTAGCGAGTATGTCCGGATTAGCCTTGCAGTTAGTCAGACCTATCTAAAGTATGAGCTACGAGTAGTAGAAATTGAAGAAGGAGTTATTTTGGAGGACAATGATTTTATTGTAGAAGCGAGAACTTTAGAACATGGCGTAACAAGCTTTGGCTATCGGATAATCGAAAAGGATCGTCCTGGAAAATTAGATAAAGATAAATTATTGCAGTATGGAATAAAGCCTGGGCCTATTTATAAAAAAATAAAAGACGGGGAAGATCTTATACTTGATGATGGTACAGTCATCAGTAGTCAGAACTTTCTTGGACCGAAAATTAAAGGCAGAATTATTACTATTTTAGGGGATACTAGAACTTGTGATGCTGCAAAGGAATTGGCGAGAGAGGCAAAGGTATTGGTGCATGAAGCAACATTTTCTGAAAAAGAAGCTTCTATTGCCAGTGAATATTTTCATTCTACGACTGTACAGGCCGCCGAAACTGCCAAAAAGGCAGATGTTGATTGTCTCCTTTTAACACATATTAGTGCAAGATATGACCAGTCATTAATAGATCAACTATTACAGGAAGCAAAAGCAATTTTTCCTAATACATACATAGCTGAAGATTTTTCGGAGTTTGATATTTAAACTGAAAAAGGATGTTGTCAAAATAGGAGGCAACATCCTTTTTTTTATTGTTTGATTCTCATGATAGGAAGAAATCTTGCACTATTTTGAAAGCTTGAGCTCATCCGTAATGACTTTTCCCATCCGCTTTGACTGGGTAGTTGCTTCTTGGATACATTCAATAAAGGCATTTTGTACGTCAAATTGCTCTAGAATTTTGAGTCCTGCTTCGGTTGTTCCACCAGGACTTGTTACATTTTTGCGAAGCTCAAGAGGCGTTTTAGATGATGTGGCAATCATTTCGGCTGCACCAAGTAAGGTTTGTACGATTAACTCATTTGCAACTTCTCGTTCTAGTCCAATCGATAACGCTCCTTTTTCCATTGCTTCTACTAGGTAATAAATATAGGCGGGACCACTTCCTGAAAGCCCTGTAATAGCATCTAACTGTTCTTCCTCCACAAAGGTAACTAAGCCAACTGTCTTAAACATGTCAAAGACAAATTGTTGCTGTTCCTCCAGTACAAAGGAGTTGAAGGAGATTCCAGTTGCTGATTTACCGACTGTAGCGGAGGTGTTTGGCATTGCGCGCGCAATTGGAATATTTGTGCCAATTAAACGTTGCAGGCTGTCCATGTTAACACCAGCAAGAACAGAAATTAGAAGTGTTTTTTCAGATAAATAATCCTTCCATTGAGCAACTGCCTCTTTTACATCTTTTGGTTTCATTGCAAGAATGATAGTGTCTGCTTCTTGAACGATTTTTTCTAAGTCAAAGGAGTAATAAATGCCATAAAGCTCTTGTAATTCAGTAAGTCTTTCTACATTACCACGGTTTGTAACAGTAATATCTGTTGTCTCTATTATTTTGCTTGAAACAATCCCAGAAATCAATGCTTCGCTCATGGAACCAGCACCGATAATAGCAAGTTTGTTCATTTTCTTTCCCCCTAAATAATTTAGTACGGTTGTTTTTGTAACAAGAAAAAACCTCTCTTCAAAATATAAGGACGAAAGGTTTTCCGTGGTACTACCTTAGTTTCTATATAAACAGCGTATACGCATGATTATACAATTCTTCTCCGGTATGGACGGACTACGTTTAGGTTTGCCTAAATACTCCTAAGTAGGTTCGATGGAATGGACATTGAGAAGTTTTTATAGCCTTAGAACTTCACTCTCTAGCAAGCCAGTTACCATTTGCTATTTTTAATCATCGTATTCATATGATAAATTTATCTGATTATGCAAGATGGAAGGGGTATCTGTCAATAGTTAAGTAGCATGGTGGGAAAATTAGTATTAGAATCTATGATGAGAGTATATAAGTTTGGATTTGTTACCTAGTATATTCCTGTATATTGACATGAAAGGTATCTCTAAAATTAAAAGTGGCTATGATGTACCTTTGAAAATGAAGAGAAGCCTTGTTGTTATTTTGGTTCTACTATGTGAAAATAAGTAAGAAAATAGTTTTTATATCCAAAAATGACGAGAGACTGTAAAATAAATAATATGCGAATATAGATGTACGATTAATGAAACAGGTGCATGACATTTTCTCTTAAATGCATGTGCTTTTTTTTGGGGTGGATCATGAAGGATTTAAATAGAAAAAATATTGTAATAACGGGAGCATCATCTGGCATAGGCGAGAAAATCGCATATAATGCAGCACAAATGGGAGCTCGTCCCATTCTCCTAGCTCGATCAGAAGATAAGCTTGCTGCCCTTTGCGAGAAAATAAATAATCAATTTCCCGTTCAGGCTATCTATTTTTCTTTAGATGTAAGTAACATGAACCAAGTGAAAGAAGTTTTTGAGAGGTAGAGTTTATCGATATTTTACTTAATAACGCCGGTTTTGGGGTATTTGATATGGTGCATGAAGCAAGCATGACTGATATTGAGCGAATGTTCCAAGTAAATGTAATGGGGGTTATTGCCTGTACAAAAGAAGTTTTGCCATCTATGTTAGAAAAAAACTGCGGACATATCATTAATGTTGCATCACAGGCAGGAAAGTTAGCTACGCCTAAATCAAGTGCATATGCCGCAACGAAACACGCTGTTTTAGGTTTTACCAATAGCTTGCGAATGGAAGTTTCACATTCAAACATCAAAATTTCAGCAGTAAATCCTGGTCCAATTGAAACGGACTTTTTCAACATGGCTGACAAATCTGGCAACTATGTGAAAAATGTCCAAAAATATATGCTGTCATCGGAGAAAGTAGCGGAAAAGGTAACAAAATTAATGCTTCATCCAAAACGTGAGCTCAATCTGCCTGTTTGGATGAACTGGGGAAGTGTACTATATAACTTATTTCCAGCGATTGCAGATAAATTGGTCGGCGGTATCTTGAATAAAAAATAAAAACGATTAAAAATAAGGTGAATCTGTAACATACCCATACACTACGTCCTGAACAAGATCATAAAGTTCCTGGGAAGGATGTAGTTTTTTTAATTCAATGATCTTGGTTGCCAATTCTTCAATATCTTTGGCAGTAAGTATATTGCTTTCTACTTGGTATTGCTTAAGTGCTTTTTGAATCATTTTTTGTAAAAGTAATTTATTCATTGATATCCTTTCCTTATTTAAAATGGTATTAAACGATGAATAAAGTTCTAAGAATTAAATGAAAAATAGTAAGAATAAATAGTAACTTTCTTTAAAGTATTATATACTAATTTCTAACTAATTAGAGAGTTATCGCTAATTTTCTTAAAAATAGTAGTATACTAAAAAGATTAATAGGAACAACTAGGGAGATGAGACGTAATGGAAAAAGCAACATTTGCAGGTGGATGTTTTTGGTGTATGGTATCCCCATTTGAAGAGTTGCCAGGCATCGAAGGAATTGTTTCTGGTTATAGCGGAGGACATTTGGAGAATCCAACATATGAACAAGTAAAAACAGGGACAACTGGACATTTTGAAATTGTCGAAATCACATATGATCCAGAATTATTTCCATATGAGCGTTTATTAGAATTATTTTGGCAGCAAATTGATCCAACTGATCCAGATGGACAGTTTCAAGATCGTGGACCGCAGTATCGGACAGCGATTTTTTACCATAATGAAAAGCAAAAAGAGCTTGCTGAAAAATCAAAACAAGCAATGGCAGAAAGCGGAAAATTTAAAAAGCCAATTGTCACATTAATTGAACCTGCTGCTATTTTCTATCCAGCCGAAGACTATCATCAAGATTATCATAAGAAAAACAAGACACATTATAAAGAAGATAGAAAAAAGTCAGGCAGAGATGAATTTATTAAAGAACATTGGTGAAATCAAAAAGAAGCGAACTTTGGAAGTGAATCTATCACAGTGATAGAACTTGCAAGTTCGCTTTTTTAAGATGAAAGGAACGAACTGTATATGTGTAAAACTTTTGATGATATTACTATTCGTACTCTAATATCTTTTCATAAGAAAATGCTTATTTTTTTGATAAGACTCTAAAGTTTTGTCGATATATGTCGATAAAAAATGGAGAATTAGATAAAGAAAAGGAGTAGCTTCTATGAGATTTTTACAAAACATCAATATTTCCAAAAAAATACTGATTATTATTATGTTTAGCGCAATTGCATTAATTCTAATCGGATTATTTGGAATGTACGGGATGAAGGAAATGGCTGATAATTCACAAGAAATGTATGAGGAGAAGCTATTACCCAATACATATATTGCAAAAATACAAAACTATCATCGCATAAATGATAGTTATGTTATCGAGTTAATGATAACAAAGGATGAAAAACGAAATCAGGAACTATTAGACGCGATAAAAACGAATACGGAAGAGTCTGAGCAATATATAAAAAAACTAGATGGAATTGAACTTTCTAAGGAAGAGGCAGATGCTTATAAGATATTTAAAGATACTTATAATGGTTTCGAAGACTTGCAAGATCAAGTTGTCTCTTTAGCAATCAATAACTTTAATGACTCAGCGTATAACTTGTATACTACAAATCTACAATCAAAAAGAAATGTCATTAATAGTCAATTGGATGAACTTCAAGAGGCAAACCAGGCTGAAGCGAAACGGATTTCAAAAGAAAATGATAGTCATTATACAACGATGATTCTTATAACTTCAGGAATTATCATTATTGCTGTAGCGCTTGCCGTATTATTTGGTTTATATATTTCTTCAATGATTGTCAACCCAATTAAACGTCTAAAAAAGCTAATGGAAAAAGGCGGACAAGGAGATTTTTCGGAAAGATCTGCCTATATTGGCAAGGATGAAGTAGGATCTCTTTCTAATAGCTATAATACAATGGCTGACGGGATGAAGGAGCTTATTGTGACTTTATCGGAAACGTCTCATCATCTTGCTGCATCCTCTGAACAATTGAGTTCAAGCTCAGAAGAAAGCAGTAGAGCAAGTGAGCATATTTCGGAAACGATACAGGAGCTTGCGGAAAACTCAGAAATGCAGATGACATTAATGGAATCTAGCTCAAAAGGAATCCATAGTGTGAATAAAACAACTGGAAGCATTACAGATCGCGCAAAAAAAGTAGCAGAAACAGCAGAACAAACGTCAGGTGTATCAGCGGTAGGTGCGAGACGTATTTCGGAAGTAACGAAACAAATGAAATCGATTAATAATAATGTTGCGACGCTAGCTCAATCCATTGCAACATTAGAGTCTCGAATTAATGAAATTGGAGATATTACAATGGTAATAACAGATATTTCTTCGCAAACAAATCTACTAGCATTGAATGCTGCAATTGAAGCGGCAAGAGCTGGGGAGCAAGGAAAAGGTTTTGCAGTTGTTGCCGATGAAGTAAGAAAGTTAGCCGAACAAACAGCAGGGTCTGCAGAGAAAATTACGAGTCTAATTAGTCAAATTCAAACAGATTCAAAGAATACTTCTCTGTCGATGGCAACAGCTGCCAATGACGTAGAAGCAGGCATTGATATCGTTCAAGAAGCTGGTAATTCTTTCGAGAATATTGAATCGTCTGTAAAGGAACTAGTTTCATTAGTAGAGGAAGTAAGGGAATCGCTTGAGCAATTAAAAGAGCATACAAATGCAATTAATCATTCTATTACGGAAGTCAACAGCATGGCGAGTGAAGCGGCAGCAAGTACGGAAAACGTCTCTGCAGCTACAGAAGAGCAAGTCGCATCTATGCAGGAAATAGCGGCTTCATCAACATCATTAGCACAATTAGCATCCGACTTACAAGATAAAATCAAACAATTTAAGATATAAAAAGCAAAGGAGACATGCTAAATTAAGCATATCTCCTTTGCTTCAAGCATTATCAACATATTCCTCTAAAAAGTCATCAATTGCCTTCTCATAAGCTTCTTTGTTTTCATTGTAGCTTTGCGCATGAAAGCCATTTACAGCAAAAAATAACTTTTTGGGACCTTGTTTTTTGTCAAAAAGTTCTTGCGTCATTGCTGGCAGAATAAAATCATCTTTTTGGCTATGGATAAATAACATCGGACTTTTTATCTTATCAATAACGGAAATAGGCGAGATATCTTTTATGGAATAGCGAGCTCTGGCTCGCAGAAATAAATTAGCAATGGGGATAAATACTTTTCCTGGAAGCTTTATTTCCTGTTTAATTAGATAATTTAGCTGTTTGTTGAAATCGGAAAATGGACAATCAGCAATATAGAAGTCAGCACCATCCTCTATTCCTCCAGCATAAAGAATCATCGTTGCAGCACCCATCGATTCCCCGTGGATGCCCAGAATAATATCCTTCCCTTTCTCTCTCTTTACCCAGTCTACAATTTGCTTTAGATCAAATTTTTCATAGTAACCAAAGCTTGTATTTTTCCCGCCTGATTCTCCGTGTCTGCGATGATCATAAATGATACCATTATACCCTCTTTCTAAAAATAGGTTCATATATTTGATGGAACTTGTTTTATTTTCCGTAACACCATGTGAGATGATCATATATTTCTTTGTTTGAAAAGGTTCCACTAGGATTGCTTTTAAGTCATAGCCATAAGGGGATGGGAGCGTAATTTCTTGTTTAGTTAAATTTTCAAAAGAAACAGGATCATATCTGCCAGCCTCTTTCTCTCTATTTAAAATAAAGTCATTGTCTTTTTTCTTCATATACATTAATCGATTGGAACAGTATACCCCAATGGATGTAATAAACAATAAAACAGAAAATAGATAACGAAACAGCTTTCTCAAACCGATTCCTCCAGTAAGTACAGAAATTTAGCAGAAACTAATTTGAGTGTATCACTTCTCCATAGAGAAACAAAATAGACAGTCTCTTCAATTATAAAAAAATAGACGTGGAAGGATTAGCGCCTATGATAAAAAATCATATGCAGGAATGATTAAATGGTTACAATGTGGAAAATGAGTTACCAAAGCTGTTTGGCATCAGAGATAAGGAGAAGGATACAAAGAAAATGCTGCACCTTTTAAAGGATGTTAGAAGGTGCAGCAAAAATAACTATTGTTTGGAGTTTTGTCTCTTTGTCGGATGAATTGCTTTATCCAAATCCTCTGCTGCAATTGTTTGTTTAACCATATCAGCATTCGGTTTCCCAGCTTGACTATAACCTTTGACTCGTTTTTGACTCATTAAAATCCCTCCTAAATTAGAATGATGATGCTAGCAAGATAATTTATGCTGTATTCAATTCTCTCCTATAACTTGAGTTAAAAAATATGTTATTATACATACAGCATAGTAAAAAGAAGGGTTGAATTATGGCAGAACATCATTTTTATTTAAAAGCAGATTGGCCAGGCTATCGTAATGATATTGGTACAATTGAAAGCGGTAATTTAAAAACAAAAATATCGATTCCGAAAGAAATGGATGGACCTGGTGTCGGTACAAATCCGGATGAAATGCTTCTAGGAGCTGCGGCAACATGCTTTATTATTACGCTTGCGGCAATGATGGAAAGAAGCCGTCTTGAAAAGGACAGCTTAACATTGGAATCAGAGGCAGTGGTGGATGTAACAAACGGTGTATTTACCTATAAAAAAATTATCCATCGCCCAAAGATTGTACTTAAAAAAGAGGCAACTGAAAAAGACATGAAGCTTGCAGCAAAACTTGCACAAAAAGCAGAAGAAAGCTGCATGATTACTAGAGCAATTAAAGGGAATGTTGAAGTCGAGTTAGATGAAACCATTGAGCTTACATTGTAAGAACGGATAGTTGGAGGATAAACATATGGCAAAACAACGGAAAAATACCAAAAAAGAAAAACAGCAGGATAAGCCGGTTACACTAGGTGACCTATTGAATGAGCAATTAGCGGCTCAACTAAAAAATAAAAAGCAAGAGCTGAAAGAGCAAGAAGAGGCAAAGCTGAAAGCGGAAGAAGAAAGAAAAAGAGAAGAACGCAGACAAAGAGAGAAAAATAAAAGCTTTGAAGAGCTGCTTAATGAAAATTCGATGAACTGGAAGGATTTTAAATAAAAAGGATGCTATTGCTTTTAAGCATCCTTTTTATTTAATCATATCATCAATTTTGAAAAACGTGAGCTTAATTTACGCCTGTAATTTTAGTGAAATCTTCTTCTTTTATCAGATTATTTCCTGGTAAAAGTAACGCCTGAAATTTATTGAATAATACTTGAATCTCTACATTTTTATTGATAATGGCAATATTTTTAAGATAATCTTCCTCACTGTTATAAGTCGTTATCTCCATCCATTTTGTCGGATCCTCGTTACTTTGTAAGTAGGTTGTTTTCGATTCGATGTGTTTTTTATAAATTTTGCTAGCTTTTTCTTGGATGCTTAAATAGTCCTCAATCTTCTCTTCTTTTATATGGTATTCGTAAATTTTTACATACATTTCTCCCGCTCCTTTTATAAATAGCTTTTATGTTATTTATATATTACCATGGTTATAACATTTAATATTCCTCTAAGAAACTAAAGTAATTTTATATGTGTTTGTTTTTCTTATATGATGGGAAAGAAGTTAATAGTAGGTTTGTATCAGTCTAAACGGGAGATGAAAGAATGATAGAATCGAAGCTAAAGCATGGAAAGACGATAATTGAAAGGAAAATTCGTTATGATTCTTCCATAGTGGAGTATAGATGTAAGCTACTTAATTTGGATAAGATGAAAATTACACTCTTGCATAAAGTAGAGAAATCATTTGTTATGAGTAAGAATAATCATAAACTAATAATTCCTATTGGAGCATACACTTTCGCGTACTATTGGTTGGATCAGCCATATAATTTATATTTTTGGAGAGAACCGAGCGGAAAGTACTTAGGAGCTTATTTTAATATTGTAAGAAAAAATGTTATTCAAGATAATATTGTTTTGTTTGAAGATTTAATTATCGACGTTGTTGTCAAGCCGGATGGTACTTCTTATATTTTAGATCAAGAGGAACTCCCACTTCCTTTGCAAACATTTGAAAATGGCTATGTTCAAGATGCCTTACTAACTTTGCTAGAGAGGAAGGATAGTATCATTGAAGAGGTAAAGGCTGAAACGAATCTTTTTTTTAATTGTAAATCATAAAGTTTCAAAAAACTTTGCTTTTGACATTCACTATTATTCTCTTTATAATTTAAATTGTAATTTGATAAAGGAGGATTATTAAAAAATGACACATTCGATGAGACTACGTTTCCTAGCTTTGAACAAGTAATTGAATATGTTCAAAGGCTCTGTTTTGTGAATACAGAGTAAGCGGGATTAGTCTGTCCTTTTTTAATAATCTTCATTGCATATGGGAATACATCAATAGAGTCGATATTTCTATTGGTGTATTTCCGGACAATTTCAGTAAGCGCTGAGTTGTATTTATATGGAATGCTTGTTAAAAGGTAGATACGTCTGCCTTTTTAATTTGCCTTTTTTAACAGGGCATTTCCCTTTAACTCTATTTAAAAAGGTAGTTTTTTCCCTTTACTCTAAATCACAGGACATTCGCCTGTGATTTTTTTATTGGAAAATAACCAATGGAGGGTAAAATAATGGAAAAAGTTTGTCTTGAATTAGTACATGTAGAAGTTACGTATTTAGATCGGATTGTGTTAACAATACCAAGATTATCTGTCCATCAGTTTGATCGAATTGGTATTGTAGGGAAGAATGGAGCTGGTAAGAGTACCTTGCTAAAATTAATGGCAGGTAGGATTCTGCCAGAGAAAGGACAAATAAATAGTTTTGTAGATTTCGCCTATTTTGATCAATTAAATTCACCAGAGACAAAGGAAGTAGAGTATGACTTAATCGGAAAACTTTCCATCCCTAAAACGGAAATGGAGAATTTTAGTGGAGGAGAGTTAACGAGGCTAAAAATAGCAGAGGTTTTTTCGAGCTACCAGGAAGGCTTATTATTGGATGAACCAACAACCCATTTGGATATGTTGGGGAAACAGTTTTTACTAGAGGAATTAGAGTACTACTATGGTGCACTTATTCTTGTTAGTCATGACCGAGCTGTTCTTGATAAACTAGTAACAAAAATATGGGAAGTTGAGGATGGGAAGGTGACTGAGTATACAGGGAATTATTCAGATTATATGGACCTAAAGGAACTTCAGCGGAAACAACAGGGGGAGCAACATGAAAAGTATGTAAAGGAGAAATCTCGACTTTTAAATGCTGCCGAAGAAAAAAGAAAAAAGGCTGATAAAATCACGCAGGCTAATGGTCATATTTCTAAAAAGGAAACAAGGGCAAAAGCCAATAAAATGTATATGACCAAATCAAAGGATACAAGTCAAAAGGCAGTTCAACGAGCAGCAAAGGCGATCGAGCAGCGAGTAGAACAACTGAAAGTAGTAGAAGCTCCTAAAGGTGAGCAACAGTTGCGATTTCATCTGTCTGAAACTCTTACCATGCATAATAAGTTTCCAATTATGGGCGACAGAATTACATTGGAAGCAGGAGAAAAAATACTGCTAAAAGACATAAGTTTTCAATTTCCATTAGGGAAGAATATTGTGATTACTGGAAATAATGGTTCAGGGAAAACAACGCTTTTAAACTATATAATTCATCAAAAAGATGGAGTTACCATTTCTCCAAAGGCTGTACTTGGTATGTATAAGCAAATGGCCTATCAATTTATAAAGAACCAATCAGTCATGGATTATATGAAAGAAAAGAGTGATTATGGAGAAAGTAAAATTCGTTCTGTTCTGCATTCGATGAATTTTTTAGGAAATGATTTAAAAAAGAATGTCTGCCAATTAAGCGGGGGAGAAGCTATTCGATTAACATTATGTCAGCTTTTTCTAGGAAGATATAATGTCTTATTTTTAGATGAGCCGACAAACTTTTTAGATATTTATTGCATCGAAGCTTTAGAGCGATTTTTAAAATCATATGAAGGAACAGTCATTCTTGTTTCCCATGATCATGCATTTATAGAGCGAGTTGCAGATTATATATATGAAATTGAAAATAAACAATTAGTTTTGAAGAAATTTCAATAGTGCTTTAAAACCATGCATGTAATGTACAAGAAAAGTCGGAAGAGCATTGAATTTTTTTGTTAATTTTATAAAGAAGGGGAGGTCATGAAATGGATGTGATGAAAAGGATGAATCAAGCACTTCAATATATCGAAAACCATCTGTCCGAAGAAATAGATATGAAGCAAGTTGCGAGGATTGCTCTTTGTTCTGAGTATCACTTCAAAAGGATGTTTACGTTTCTTGCTGGAATTTCCTTAACAGAATATATAAGAAATAGAAGGCTCACGCTTGCAGCATTTGACTTGAAAAATAGCGATTTAAGAATCATTGATATCGCTATTAAATATGGATATATGTCACCAGATTCGTTTACAAGAGCTTTTCATCGTTTTCAAGGAATTACGCCATCTGAAGCGAAAATAACAGGAAATGCATTGAAAGCATATCCTCGAATGTCCTTCCAATTAACGATTAAAGGAGGCAGTGAAATGAGTTACCGAATCGAAGAAAAAGAAGCATTTCATATAGTAGGGATAATGAAGAGAGTACCCATTATTTTTGAAGGAGAGAACCCGGAGATTAATGGGATGTGGAAGCAGTTAGGGCGAGAGAAGATTAGTGAACTATTACAATTGTCAAATGTGGAACCAAGAGGCATTATTCAAGCATCTACAAATTTCTCTGAAGAAAGGATGATGGAAAAAGGGATGCTTGATCATTATATCGGTGTAGCTACTTCGAATTCCTGTCAAGATGGCTTCACAGCTTTAGAAGTGCCTAGTCTTACTTGGGCTGTGTTTGAGTCGGAGGGGCCGTTTCCAGAAACGGTACAGAAAACATGGGGAAATATTTATGCCGAATGGTTTCCATCTTCAGGCTATCAACAAATGGAAGGGCCAGAAATCTTATCGATTAAAAGTCAAGATTTACAATCTCCTAAAGTAGCCTGCGAAATTTGGATTCCTGTTAGTAAAAGGTAGTAGCATTTGTAAATAAAGTTTTTTAAGACGGTTTAATAAGAGAGAGTTACTTAAGGCTGAGACAAAAGTATTCCAGCCCAAGTTAAAGACAAACAATTACACGAAATTTCGTACGATTGTTTGGCTTTTTAATTAACTTGTAAAAAAGCTGTTTCAGTTGTTATCACCCGCAGCCTGAATACGCTCCGCTTTCCGTGGGGCTCGCGCTAAAACCGCGGTCTGCCTTTGGCCTGCAGGGTCTCAGGCTGTCTCGCTAATCCCACAGGAGTCTCCGTGTATTCAGGCTGCTCCATATTTCCTACTAATTCATTTTTTCTTGGAAAAACAATGTTTTTTTAGGAAATAGGCTTTAAAAACGGAGTGAAATGGAGCGGAAGACACTCGACTCCTGCGGGAAGTAGAGGAAAGGCTGAGACCCCGCAGCGCAGCTCCTCTCTTAATAATCCAAATGCTTATAATACAAAAGATATTCTTTTTCATTAAGTTTCTTCAATTTATATTTTCGAATATCGTTTTCCAGCTTCTTTTGATCGGTATTTTTATTACTTAGCTTCAATGCAAGCTGATAAAAAATTTCACCTAGAATAATAAAAGAAGCACAGAAAGCAAAAAAATACATGATTCACTATGGGATATAAGATCAGAGTGGATTATGTATTTTTTTGCTAGGATAATCTCATTCGTTGTCGTCTTGAAGATTGTCCCTTGATAAGGCTTAATATATTTAAATAGATTCCATAACTTCCTTCAAAGTAGGGATGGATGAAGCGGCACCTTTACGTGTTACAGCAATAGATGCTGCTTTTGAAGCGATTTGAAGAGCTTTCTTTATGTCGGCATGCAGAGAAATCTGGCTTAAGAAATATCCTAAAAATGTGTCTCCAGCCGCAGTAGTATCAACCGTATTGACTTTATAGACTGCTTGACTAAACTCTTGTGAATTATCTTTATAAATGACTCCTTCGGTACCTAATGTTAAAACGATTTTCATTTGATTGTTTAAGGATAGAAGCTGTTGAAAAATCTTCTCCATTGAATCTTCACCTGTAATAGATTTTGCTTCAATTTCATTTAAAATTAAGTAATCTATTTTAGAATAATCTAATGTTGTCAAACTCTCATCAATTGGGGAAGGGTTAAGCACAATTTTTATGCCTCTTTTATGTGCTGTTTCCACTATGTATTCTAAATGGTTAATTTCGTTTTGCAATAGGAGAATATCGTTCGTTGAAAAATTTGCAAGGACGCGATTAATTTGATCTATCATTATTTCTTTATTTGCTCCACCAAATAAAAGGATGCAATTTTCCCCAGTAGAAGAAACTTGTATGATGGCATGACCTGTCGTGCTTCCATTCTCGTCAATCCAATCCGTATTTACATTTTCATCAGATAAAAAATTTTTTAGAAACAGTCCATCTTTTCCAACCTTGCCGCCATGGTATACTTCTGCCCCTGCTTTAGTAAGTGCAATGGATTGATTTAGTCCCTTCCCGCCAGGAAATTCTTCGTAATTAGTAGAAGATAAAGTCTCTCCTGCAGAAACGAAGTGAGATACAGTGTATACCTTATCAATATTTAAAGAACCAAAATTTAATATCTTCAAGCCTTTCACCTCTGTATTTTAACTTATTTATAGAATATCATTGATTCTTCTTTCTATAAACGGGTGAAATTTGATAAAGTGATTAATAGAAGGAATATTCAGGAAGTAACTGGTAGCTTTTTGTATAGTTATAATACAAGTTTATTGTAAAAAGTAACTATTTTGATTTTTTTATTAGAGTTAGGAGAGATCTAATAATGCTTACCCTCTACATAACAAGACATGGAGAAACAAAATGGAATATAGAGAAAAGGATGCAAGGATGGAGTGATTCATCGTTAACGGAAAATGGTGTAAAGAATGCGATATTATTAGGAAATAGATTGAAAGAGATTGAGTTTGAGGCTATTCATACGAGCCCAAGTCAAAGAACCATAAAAACAGCGAATCTAATTAAAGGGGATAGAAAGATTCCGCTTATTTTAGATGATTATTTAAAAGAAATCAATATGGGGATATGGGAAGGAGAAACATTAGCTGATTTAAAAGATAATTATCCAGAACAATTCGACTTCTTTTGGAATGCTCCTCATCAGTATAAATCCATTGATGGAGAAGATTTTTTTGAAGTGAAAAACAGAATATCTAAAGCTTTGAAAAAAATCCAAGACAAGTATTCATCCGGTAATATCCTCCTTGTTACTCATTCAGTAGTGATAAAAGTACTACTGGCTATTTTTAAAGACTTGCCAATCGAGAAAATTTGGGAACCTCCTTTTATTTACGATACTAGTCTCACAGTTGTAGAAATGGTTAATGATACAGCTCAGATTGTATTAGAAGGCGATTTAATGCATAGGCAGGATAAATAATTCATAGGAGTGTACATAAAAGGAAAATCTTTGATTCACATTTTCCTTTTCTCTATGAGTGAAAATCAAGGTTTTATACCAAATACATAATAAATTGATGGAGGCATTGTATGGATTATATTCAGCATATAAGATCAATGGTAGGTCAAGAGAAAATAATTATGGTGGTTGCAGGTTCGATAGTTTTTGATAAGGAAAATAGAATTCTTTTACAAAAGCGTTCTGATAATGGAGAGTGGGGGATTGCTGGCGGTTTTATGGAGCTTGGAGAAACAATTCAAGATACTGCAAGAAGAGAGGTATTTGAAGAAACGGGGTTAAAACTAGGTAGCTTGGAGTTATTTGCTCTTTATTCAGGACCTCAATATGATAAGACTTTTCCTAATGGAGATCAGGTCTCCATGGTACAAGTAGTTTTCACTTGTAAAGATTTTACAGGGGAATTAATAGCGCAAAATGGAGAATCACTAGCTAATAAATTTTTTGAAATGGAATATTTACCTGAACCATTATTTAAAGACCATCGAATGATTTTCGAGGATTTATTATCTAAAAAAGAGGTTCCTATCATTACATAACCAGGAGAAAAAATACATTGGGAAAAACAATAATCGAAATAAAAGTAGAAGATAAACGTGAACATATCATAAAGCTACTAGCATATGCTACTTCCTTAAAGAGGGTAGACCATGCATATGATACATATCTTCAATCACCAAATAGTAAGTTATATGCTTTTGTGGAGGATAGTGTAATAGAGGGATGTATCGGCATTAACCTTACAGATTCAAATAAAGTTGAAATAAAACATATTGCTGTTTCCCCAACACAAAGGGGGAAAGGGATTGGAACAAATTTGATTATGTATGTAATAAAAAAGCATGCTATCAGTAAACTATATGCTGAAACGGATACGGATGCTGTCAACTTCTATAAAAATAATGGATTTACTATTACTAGTTTGGGAGAAAAATATCCAGGTGTAGAACGGTTTTATTGTTTACTGAAATCAGAAGGGAAATATTAATAATAGGAAGGAGAAAACGTTGGATAAAATTGAGTTTATCGAATTATCAACGGAAAATATTGAAGAAAAGGTCTGTTATTGTTTAAGAAGCAAACCGAAGTCTACAGGTTATCAAGGAAAAAAAGGTTGGTTAATAGATCAGTTTGGACAAGGATTAAAATACATTCAACTGTTAGAGAATGAAAAGCTGGCTGGTTTTATTGAATATACGCCAATAGAACATTCCTCAAGAGTAGTATATGGGGAAAATTACTACGTTATTCATTGCCTATGGGTTAATATAACTGGTAAAGGGTATGCCACTCAACTAATTGAAAAGGTTATTCAAGATGCTAAAGACCATAAAAAGAATGGTGTTATTGTTATAACAAATCCATCAACCTCTTGGACGCCGAGTAAAGAAGTTTTTATAAAAAACGACTTTGTTGAAGTAGAGCATGCTCCATATGGATTTGAGTTACTAGTCTACAAAATGGAAGATGCACCAAACCCATATTTTCCTAATGATTGGGAAGAACGGCTAACTCGTTATAACAACCAATTAACCATTCTTCGTACAGAGCAATGTCCTTATATAGATATAGCAATCGATAATGTAATAGAAGCAGCAACAAAGCTAGATATAAAAGCTGAAATCCAACATCTACAAACACGAGAAGAATTATTAAAGCTGTCTCCTACTCCATATGGCGTTTATGGAGTGGTTTATAGGAATCAATTGATCTCTTATCATCGACTTACGGTTCATTCTGCGATGAAACGATTGAGGAAATTAGTGGTATTGATATAAACGGAGTATTACCGAAAGTGGACCTATTTGAAGGACTCCACTTTTTTGTTTTGTAAAAACATTATAAAAAAGTAAAACTTTTAAAACTTTCATCCGTCTATATATAGAACTTTTTAAAGGGAGGGAAAAAGTTGGAGAATGAGAAAGATAAAATCATCTTAGAATGGTATGAAAAGTTCGGGGATGCTATTTTTAAATATATCCTAATAATGATTCAAGATTATCAGCAGGCAGAAGATTTAACAAACGAGACTTTTTTTAAAGCATTTCTTCATTTGGATACCTTTAAAGGACAATCAAGTGAAAAAACATGGCTTTACCGAATTGCTCATAATCTTACCGTTGATATGATTAGAAAAAAGAAGCCGTTAATACTTTTAAAAGAAGCCTTTTTACTAAAAAAAGATGATTGTCCATTGCCAGAAGAGATTTTACAAATGAAGGAGCAATCGCTGAATCTTTATCATGCAATAAGTTCATTAAGAAAATCCTATCGAGAGGTTATTATTCTAAGGAAAATGAAGGAGTTTTCTATAGAAGAAACGGCAGTGATTTTAGGATGGTCAGAAAGCAAGGTGAAATCTACTTTATTTCGGGCAATTCGAGCATTGGAGAAAGAATTAAAAAAGGAGGGAGAGTTAAATGGGAAAGTCATTTAAAGAACAGCTTGATTTTGAATTAACAAATTTAGAAGCAGATATCTATTGGGATAAGAAACGAAATGAGGCTACACTCATAAAGCTGGAGGAAAGGATGATAGCTCATAATAAGAGACGAAATAAACTTCAACCATTTCCTTACGTCGCAATTTTCGTAGCATCGACTATTCTCTTTTTATTAATTCGTATGGAATTTCCATTATTACATACATTTCAGGGTATAAACGCAATGGATGAAAAAACAGCTGATCTAGAAGAATTGGTCATTATTACAGCGGAAGAACAAAAGAGAGTCGAAAATAAAAACACCGTATTTCTTTCAGAGGAAGCAGGAATTCCCTATTCTCTATATACACTTAAATTATCTTCATTAAAGATAACTGGTGAACCGAAAATAAGTGCGACGAAGGTAAAGGATTCCATTCTAGTAAATGCAGATTATCCATTATCAAGCGGAAGCTATCTATCCATATATACGGAAAAAAAACAAAAAGGTATACAAGGTAATGGTAGAAATAGCATTGTAAAAAAGGAACTGGAAATGACCATTAATAATCATTTAGCAATACTTATCCATGAGAAAAATGATCTAAAATTAATGATAACAACAAATAACTATCAATATACGATTACAGGGGTTAATAATGAGTACGATTTAATAAGCATTGCAGAAATGATAGAATTTTACTGAGTTTGTGTAAGTACACTAGAAAAATAGATGAGAATTTAGCTTTTATAGATATTTAATTCCATTTTATGTATATAATTGAAGCGATATAATTAAAAAGTGGGGACAAAAATTTTATGCGAAATAGAGGATCAGTAGTTATTATTGAAAATAATAAGCTATGTCTTATAAAAAGAATTAGAAATAATTCTGTCTATTATGTATTTCCTGGTGGTGGCATCGAGCCAGAAGAAACACCTAGGCAAGCAGCTAAACGGGAAGTATTCGAAGAATTAGGCGTAACCGTCAAAATAAACGAATGCCTTGCAGAAATAGAATATAACGGAATCCAGTATTTTTTCTTAGCGGATATTATTAACGGCATGATTGGTACAGGTCAAGGAGAAGAATTTACGGAAATAACTCGAGATCGCGGAACATATTTGCCTATGTGGGTAGACATAGATGATTTATCGACTATCGATGTTAAACCACTAGTGGTAGCTAAAATAGTAAAAGAATTTTTTGATAGAAAAATCTCTTCCTCGTAAAAATGGTCTTTGTCATAGATGGTCATTTTTAACTTTATTGGATATCTGAATTTTTTAAAAAAAGTAATTTTCTTCCTTTTGATTGATGTTATAATTTTTGCAGGTAATAAGGAGGGAAATTCAGCGATGTTATTTAAAAGTTTAGGAGAAAAGATCTATATAAAACAGCCTGAATGGAAGGAACTTGGATTTGTGGAATGGCTTTGGGCTGACAAAGATACCATGATGGACGTTGGTGGTATAGTTGAATTTAAGGAAAGTCGTAGAGTGGAATGGTATCAACGAATGGTTCAACCAACAGATGGAACCAACTTTTATTGCTTAATTTACACCTATGAAGATATTCCAGTTGGGGAAGTAAGTTTCCATCGATTTGACCAAGAAAAGCGCCTAGCGGAGTTAAATATAAAAATAGCTTATAAATATCGTAGAAAAGGTTTTTCAAAAGAGGCGATTCGCTTATTTCTGAATTATTTCTTTTATGAATTTGGAGGACAAGTGATGGCTGACCGAGTGGCAATTAATAATACTGCCGGACAGAAACTATTAAAGGAATATGGATTCAATCTTATTAATGATAGTAATCCAGATATTGTTCTATTCCAGTTAAAGAAAGAAGAGTTTATAAAATTACGTGAACAAATATAGCAGTAGGTAGGGGAATGACGTGACAATAGAACTGTTGACATCTAAAGAGAAAACAATAAAGGCTAGCGAGGTGATTGGACTTTATAAGGATACAGGATGGTGGATTGAAAGAACGGAGCAAGATATGGAAAAAATGTTATCCCAAACATTAGCAGTAGGTGCATGGGAAAATAATAAGCTCATAGGCTTTGCCAGAGCAATAACGGATGGTATTTTTAGAGCATTTATAGAAGATGTAGTAATTCATAGCTCATTTAATAGAAAAGGAATTGGAACACAGCTTATTGCTAAAATGATAGAGGAATTATCCAATATTGATGTCATTAGTTTATTTTGTGAGGAAGACTTAATTGCCTTTTACAACAAGAACGAATTAAAAAAAAGTAAATCACAGTTTGTGATGCATAAAGTAAAGAGATGAAAAGGGACATTTACTCCCTTTTTTTGATAGGAGCGAGAAATTGAATCTACTAGAAAACATAATTCCTATGAAGGAAAAAGAGTTGAAGTACTTCTTAGGAAATAGAAAATCTGAAGAGATAGAATGGGCTGAAAAAAAACATATCGTAATATCCATGCTTGTACATATTGGTTCACCAGACAGCCAGCTTAGAGATAACATGATTTATCAAACCTTTTGTCAGCTAATATTGGAAACTAAAATAGACGACCAACTATTAGGTGAAATATTAGAGCTTTGTTTAAGTGATCAATTCTTGTTTAAAGGAATTGGTGAAAAGGATACGGATTCTGTTTTCACTCGTTCTTTCACATCATTACTAATTGCACTTATTCTTTATCAAGATAATCGCAATGATTTTTTAACAGAAGCCAAGGTTAATGAAATTAAAGATAAATTGATCAGCTATGTAAACCTTGAAAAAGATGTAAGAGGATATGTGAAAGATAAAGGCTGGGCTCATAGTATGGCGCATGTAGCGGATGCTTTCGATGAACTTGTCAAAAGTGAAAAAATAAATCAAAGTACATACCCGGCAATAATGCAGGCGATTTGGCAAAAAATCTATCAAACGGAAACTGTATATATTCATGATGAAGATGAACGAATGATTGTTCCTATTATACAAATGATAGATAACGGTTTGGGGCAGGAAGTGTTAGAAGGCTTAATAATAAATATGAAAAATGATTTACACCAGTATAGAAATCAAATAGAGGAAGAAAGTTATTGGTTTTTGGTGGCAAACTGTAAGAATTTCCTGAAAAGTTTGTTGGTACATATGATAAGTAATCCTAAGTTATCTTCTATGCAGTCAGTCGTGAGCAAAACTTTAAATGAGATGTATGAAATATGAAATTTTCAATGTTTGATAAACTAGATTATTTACGAGAAGGAAATGCTAAGCAGCAACAAGCATATTTAGCATTAAAGAAATTAAAAATAGACGAAATTTTACATTCTTATAAACCAATTCTTTGTGGAACCATTCCAATTGGAGTGGATATAGATGGGTCTGATTTAGATATCATAATGGAAGTCTACGAATTTGAACATTTTAAACAGATTGTAACTGAGTATTTTGGGGAAATGGAGCATTTTCGCCTGAAAAGATTAATGATTAGAGAAGTGGAAGTGATGAAAGCAAATTTCTATTTTGATGGCTTCGAATTCGAATTGTTCGGTCAGCCTATTCCGGTTAAACAACAATATGCTTATCTCCATATGATTATTGAACACGCAATTTTAAGGATAAATCCAACTATAAAAGCGGAAATAGTTTCTCTAAAGAAACAGGGTTACAAAACAGAACCAGCCTTTTGCGAGGTACTAGGGTTAAATGGTGATCCTTATCATTCGCTGATCCAATATGGGAAAGTGAAGAGATTTATATAAACATCGCAAAAAAAGAAGGTGCGACAGAGAAGAGAATAGTAATCGGTGAATATAAGTTTTATAAAAGAAAGAGGGATTAAATGGAATTAATCTTTATTCGTCATGGAGAGGGAGAACACACACTTAATCTCCCAACTAGCCTACAAAAAAGGAATCCTTCTCTTACAAAAAAAGGAATGGGCCAAGCAAAGAAGCTAAAAGACAGTTTTCCTTTAAGTACTCAGGATATTGTGTTCATTAGTCCTTTAGTTAGAACTATGCAAACAGCAATGCTGTGGACTGATGGCGTGGATTGCAGAAAAATAGTAACCCCCTATGTATCTCCAAGAATGTTCCCGCTCTTAGCGAATAAACACACATTGCCTTGTGATGTAATGATGGAAAAGGAAAATATACTACATACATTTCCTTCCTTTGAACTAGATAGCAATCCACCTGGATCTTTATGGAATATAGGATTTAACACAGCTACAGAAGGTGAATTTATAAGACACGCTGAAGAATTTTTAGTAAATTGTATTCGATTAAAAAAAAAGAAAATCTATATTGTCTCACATGACGGGACAATAACTTCCTATCGCCAGTTAATAACGGGTAGACAATTAAGTAGAGATGACTTTCCGAAAGAGACAGGGTGGTTTCGGATAAACTATTGATATAGGATGGGTGAGTATGCCGGTAAAAAGAAAATTCGGAAATCATAAGGGTTGGAAACGGATATTAGAAAAGCAATATGCGCAAACGTTTATAATAACGGATGAGTTTACGGGATATTTGTCACTATTTCATTCCATAAAGGTAGCGGAATCAGTAACGAAAAGGTATAAACAGAAAGAGGTTTGTATACTTGATGATGGCTATATGTGGCTTCACCAGTATCCATTAAATAAAAATCACTCCATCACTACTATGTTTAATGGAGATGGTGATATTGTACAGTGGTATATTGATATCTGTCTTGAACATGGAACAGAAAATAATGTTCCTTGGATGGATGATTTATTTTTAGACATTGTAGTACTGCCATCTAAAGAAGTATTTTTACTGGATGAAGACGAACTGGAGGATGCATTTAGGGATAGAGCTATTTCGAAAGAACAGTATGACTTAGCATGGAAAGAAGCGAGTGATATTTTAGAACAATTAAAGCTAGGTGAATTTCGATTATTAGAATTAGCAGATAAACATAAGAGACAGCTGGAGAAGCTGATAAGATAATCAAATATAAAAATAGAATGAAAATGTATGTAATATCAATGGGCTTTATAAAAAAAAAATAATCGAATTATTTTTTTGAAGAAAATACATACAGAAGGAGAAAACAGTGCTTATATGGGATAACCTATACGGAGAATTTGAGGTAGAAAAAGTGTTAGAAGAATTAATAAAAAGCAAGCCAATTCAACGACTAAAGGGCATTCATCAAGGAGGAGCAAGTTATTTAGTAAATACAGACTGGAACATTACTCGATATGAGCACTCTATTGGCGTTATGCTATTAATCCGAAAGTTTGGAGGTTCCATAGAAGAGCAAATTGCAGGACTATTGCATGATGTTTCTCATACAGCATTTTCCCATGTTGTTGACTTTGTTTTAGATAAACAGCATGAGAATTATCATGAAGCAATTTTTCTTTCTGTTATTAAGGATTCCGAAATTCCTACAATCTTAGAAAAATATAATTATGATTATGAGAAATTTATAGTGGATGATTCCAAATGGTCTATTCTGGAACAGCCTGCGCCAGAATTATGTGCTGATCGCGTTGATTATACATTACGAGATATGTATACCTATGGAAAAATTACATTAAAGGAAGTACATGAATTTTTAGAAAATGTTCTAATTGTGGACGCGAAAATGTGCTTGAAAAACGTGGATTCGGCAGAATGGTTTGTTGAAACTTATTACAAAGAAGTCATCGGTTTTTTTATGCATCCATTGAATATTTATGGGTATGATCGTTTAACGAATATACTGGCGTTAGCAAAAAATATCATAACGTTCACTGACCTACTAGGGGAAGATGAAGAACTCATGAATCGAATAAGTGTATCGATGGATATGGAAATTCAGCAATTATTGGGTAAGCTGCATCCTTCTGTGGAAGTGATAGAAGATGTAGAAAATTACGATATCTATTTAAAGAACAAAGTTCGACTGATTGACCCATCCATTTTCTATCAAAATAAATTAATGCGTGCTTCAAGTCTTTCGAAAAAGGTACAAGGGATGAATAGGGTTGCTTATGATAAAGCAAAGAAAGGTACTTATATAAAAGTAATAAAAGCTGGAGAAAATCTAATCTAAATCATTTTCAAAGAATAGTTGAAAATTACGTGAAAAAGAGTTATTTTCATATAATTTAAAAAGTAATAGCAAAAGAGACTTTGCCATCAATAAGCAAAAGTCTTTTTCTCTTTTTGTTAGAGTCTTTTCAAATAAACATAACTAACCTTCTCATACTCCATTTTCTCTTCATAAAAGCGATGGGCATCGATTCGCTGTAAGCCAGAAGATAAAGACACAATAGGATAGTCATTATCGATAGCCCACTGATGGACATATTCTAATAAGACTTTGCCATAACCTTTCGAACGATGCTGTCTGTCGGTAATTAATTCACATACCCATACAAATCTACCATTGTATAAAGTGATCATTGGCATAAATCCACAAAGTGCTACGATTTCTTTCTGATTGTAAAGCGCAATCAAGCGGTAACCTTGCTTTTGGACGGAGTCTGAAACTAATTCAAGATATACATTTATATCTAATTTCGTTCGCAATTGTTTCATTACGGGAAATGCTGTTTTCCATTCATCTACTGTCCTTAATTCTTTAATAATTAATGGTTCGTTTATCATGTTCATTCCTCCATTCTTATCTATAATATAATTGGAATCTGGTATAATCTAAAGTATCAGATTTGCACTTTTTAATGGTGTCAGTTTCAATGGAGGGTGAGTGTTTTGTGCTAGAGTTAACACCGATTTTACGTAAGGATAGTGGTAAGCCACTTTATATTCAATTAGCGGACTTTATCAAGCAAGAGATTAGAAAGAAGCATATTTTACCTAATGAAAAATTACCTTCTAAAAGAAAGCTAGCGACACATTTGCAAATTAGTTTAAATACCGTCCAAGCAGCCTATGATCAACTTTGTGCAGAAGGATACGTGGAAAGTATTCCCCGTAAAGGATTATATGTGCTAACAATTGATGAAGAATTTAAGAATCAGCAACAAACAAAAGCTATTCATATCGTAAAGAAAACAAATAAACAAGAAGAGGTGAAAATCGACTTTAACTCAGGGCAAGTCGAAAGTAAATATTTTCCCTATAACATATGGAGGAAGCTCTCTATGCAATCGATATATGAAGATCAAAATTTCTGGTTTTCGAATGGAGATCCACAAGGTGAGTTTAACTTAAGAGAACAGATTTCCAAGCATTTATATGCTACAAGAGGGGTAAATTGTCATCCTGACCAAATAATAATTGGTGCCGGAACGCAAGTGTTAATGGGCTTAATTGGTTTATTACTAGGAAGGGATAAAGTATACGGGCTTGAAAATCCGGGCTATTACCGAATTAGAGTGGTGTTACAAGATATGGGGATAGAAACACTACCTATTCCAGTTGATGAAAATGGCATGGATGTTTCTCAGCTGAGTAAAAGTAAAGCAAATGTAGCGTATGTAACTCCCTCTCATCAATTTCCATATGGGATGATTATGCCAATTACTCGAAGATTGGAATTAATTAAATGGGCAGAAAAAAATAGTGCTTTTATTATAGAAGACGATTATGATGGCGAATACCGCTATAAAGGAAAGCCAATTCCTGCACTTCAAGGATTGGCCAACAATAGTCAAATTATTTATTTAGGCACCTTCTCTAAATCATTAATTCCTTCCCTGCGAATAAGCTATGCTGTTCTTCCTAATACATTATATAGGACATATCAAAAACAGTTCACTGTCTATAAACAGACTGTTTCTCGAATGCATCAAGATACATTGTACCGCTTTATAAAAGATGGGCATTGGAACAGCCATCTAAATAAAATGAGAACATTATACCGAAAAAAACGGCAAGTATTGCTCCAAGCGATTCACGAACATTTAGGAAGAAATGTAGAAGTGATTGGAGAAAATGCTGGACTTCATATTGTTTTAGAAGTGAAAAGTGATTGGAGCGAATGGAGATTAATAGAAAAGGCATTAGATTTTGGAGTGAAAGTTTACCCTGTATCCACTTATTATTTTCAAAATGAATATTTAGGGAATCCAAAAGTGATTCTTGGATATGGTGGATTGACGGAACCGGAGATAGAAACAGGGATAGAATTGTTAAAGAGGGCTTGGGAGTTAGAGTGAAAATTAAGGAATTACAAAAAATTACAATGACAAAAGCCTTTTATAGCATCGCTTTTATCATTGTAATTATTTTTTTACTTCTTTTTCTACAAAAAAACTTATCGGTAACTATCATGCATTGGCGTAAACAAATCTTCCGCTGATCCGCGCACCATCGAAAAATGATCAACATTATAATGGCCATGCAATATTTTATTATGGTGTTGAATAATTTTTTCTGCTGAAAGAACAGGTGAATCCGTTGTTGAATGTCCATCTCCAACTAATGTTACATCCATATGATTCACGGTTGCTGTCCGAACAGCGGTATCGATACAATAAGGTGTTTCACAGCCCATAATAACAAGATGGTTAGTATCCTTTGATCGCAAATACTCTAGTAATCCTGTTCCATAGAATGCATTAGTAGCATATTTATCAAAGATTTTTGCTTCATCAGGAATATTCAAGTCTGAGTGAATTTCAAATCCAGGTCCTTCGCCTCCAGCAACATCTTTATCTCTTACAAAAATAATTTCCACATTAAATTGGGTAGCACTTTCAATTACAAGATTAATGGTTTTTAATAAATCTGCTTTGTTATAAATCTCATTTGTTTCGGCATTCCCGTCAACAAGATCTTGTTGAACATCAATAATTAATAATGCTTGATTCAATAGAAAAACCCCTTTATAAAAGTAATGGTAGGTACTTTAAGTGATGGTTTAATTACTATTTATAGTATTCGTTATTATCGAGGGATTTTCCTTTTTGGGAATACTAGAGTAAAAGATTAAAGGAGAATTACACCTAAAGAAAGACTACAAGCTCTTTATCCCCAATATTAATTTTAAGGAATTCCGTTCTTTTTTTCGTTTTTTAAATCCTTCTTTTGAGTCGATAATAAACACTGTTTTCCTAATCCAGACTCTTGTATAGAGGGAGTGGAATTTAATTGGCCTCTTTATTCCTTTTTCTTCAAACTCTGTCCCATCCTGTAATTCTGTTTCTGTGCGAATAATCCATTTGTTGCCAATACCAAATTCTATGTATTTCAATGAGATTCCTCGTTTCTATTATTCTTGTAAAATAAAGGAGTTTATTTGGACGCGTATACTATTTATCTAAAAAGAGTAGGTGGAAATTCTTGTTCATAAGCAAGATGAAAACCACATTTTAAGAAGAATCGAGCAAAAGTAGCGTTCATAAGCAAGATGAAAACCAGATTTCAAGAAGAACCAAGCAAAAGTAGCGTTCATAAGCAAGATGAAAACCAGATTTCAAGAAGAACCGAGCAAAAGTGGCGTTCATAAGCAAACTGAAAACCACATTTCAAGAAGAATCGAGCAAAAGTAGTGTTCATAAGCAAGATGAAAACCACATTTTAAGAAGAATCGAGCAAAAGTAGCGTTCATAAGCAAGATGAAAACCAGATTTCAAGAAGAACCAAGCAAAAGTGGCGTTCATAAGCAAACTGAAAACCACATTTCAAAAAAACGCAAGTAAAAGTAGTGTTCATAAGCAAGATGAAAACCACCTTTCAAAAAGACGAAAGCAAAAGTGGCTTTCATCCAAACAATGAAAACCACTTTTCCATAGTAAATAGAAAAAATTCTATGAACCATTCAAGCACCAAGCTCAGAAATAAAAATACATCCTATTAACGATGTGCCTCATAAGTCGATGCTTTCGAAACTTCCTTAATAAACGCTAATTCTTCCGCTGTTAAAGGTGCACTATTAACAGCTTTAGCGTTGGCTCGAAGCTGTTCTACAGAGCTTGCCCCTGCGATGATGCTAGCGACAGCGGGCTGAGCTAAGTTATATTGAACTGCTGCTTCTGTAAGTGTTCGATAATCTAAGAACTTCTGTTCTAGCTTTTGCAAAACTTCTTTCAGTTCTTCACCAGAATAATCTAAATAGCCTTTTCCGGTTAACTTATCTGGGTACTTAGGGCTTAAAAGGCCTTTCGCAAGAGGTCCTCGGGTAACAACACTAATATTGTTTTCCGCAAGTAATGGCAGAGCTTCCTCTTCTGGACGTCTGTCTAAAATACTATATTGCATCATGACAGAAGCGATAGAAGAACGCTTCACATATTCGCGAATGACATTTGGACGAATAGAGGAAATGCCGTAATAACGAATTATGCCTTCTTCTTTTAATTCTTCGAACCCTTCAATTGTTTCCTCTATCGAGTCTTCCATCATACCACCATGAAGCTGATATAAATCAATATAATCTGTGCCTAATCGTTTAAGGCTGTGTTTAACTTGTTCCTTAATATAGGCTTTACTCGCATCCCAAGACCATCCATCTTTTCCTTCTTCCCACTTATTTCCTACCTTTGTTGCAATAATGATGTCTTCCCGATTATTTTTGAAAAAACGTCCTAGTAATTGCTCATTTTGTCCTAGGTCATATAAATCAGCTGTATCAAAGTAATTAATTCCTTCTTCCAATGCGGCTTCCAAAATAGGAAAAGCAGTTTTTTCATCAGTTCCAAGACTCATACATCCAAGACCTAGTTTAGATACATATAAGTCAGAGCTACCTAATTGAGACTTTTGCAAATTCGAACACCTCTTTACCTAAGATACCTTTTATTGTACGAAAGATGATGTTTATTCACAAAGAAAATGGCTTATTTTTTTGGGGAATTCGAATTTGCATTTACCCAGTCTTTTACATAGGTGAATTCCTTTTGATATTTCTTAAGAATATAACGGATTTCCCATGCCTTTCCTGTTAATACGACCCCTTTTTCTCGGATATATACCTTCAAGCCTCCACAATCCTTTCCATTCAACAGAAATGAAGTATAATAATCTATATGTAAGAGCTTCGGCTTAATAGAACAGAGGAGTGTGTAAGATGAGTTCGTTAGAGGAAAAAACATTAAAAACAGAACATATTTATAGTGGAAGAATCATTCAAGTTCAAGTAGATGAGGTAGAATTGCCAAATGGGAAAACATCTACACGAGAATTAGTGAAGCATCCAGGAGCGGTAGCTGTAATCGCAATAACTGACGACAACAAACTAGTAATGGTAGAACAATTTCGAAAGCCACTTGAAAAAGTGATTGTGGAAATTCCCGCTGGAAAATTAGAAAAAGGAGAAGAACCTGCTCTTTGTGCACGAAGAGAGTTAGAAGAAGAAACAGGATATGATTGTGAGTCTCTTGAATTAGTAAGCTCTTTCTATACTTCACCAGGCTTTGCTGATGAAATTATTCATGTATATGTAGCAAAAGGATTAACAAAAAAAGAAGATGCGGCTGGTCTCGATGAAGATGAGTTTGTGAATGTATTAGAAATCACATTGGAAGAGGCATTGCAATTAATCAAGGAACAACGGATTTTTGATGCTAAAACGATTTTTGGGGTACAATATTTACAAATTGCTAACCTAAAGGAGTAAAAATGAAGTCGTTTTATACAGATTTACATATCCATATTGGCAGAACAAAGAGTGGAAAACCGGTAAAGATTACAGCATCTAGAAATCTTTCGTTACCAGCTATTATTGAGTATGCGAGCAAGCAAAAAGGTCTTGATATGATTGGAATCATTGATTGTCATTCTCCAGAAGTAATTTTGGAAATGGAAGAGTTAATAGAGCAAGGGAAAATGGTTGAATTGTCTAATGGTGGAGTGAAGATGGAAGAGATCACAATTATTCTCGGGTCAGAGCTCGAAATTTATGATGCTTCGTGCAAAGGTCCCATTCATGTATTATGCTATCTTCCATCTTTATCGAAAATGATGGAATTCTCTAATTGGCTCACCGATCATATGAAAAATGTAACTTTGAGCTCTCAACGCCTATATGTCAGCGGCAAAGAACTTCAGCAAAAAGTAAAGGAATTAAACGGGCTATTTATCCCAGCACATGTGTTTACGCCGTTTAAAAGTTTATACGGGAGCGGTGTTTCCCGATCCTTTAAAGAAGTATTAGAGGAAAAAATGATTGATGGAATCGAGCTAGGCTTGAGTTCTGATACAGAGATGGCCGATCAAATAGAAGAATTACATTCCTTTTCTTTTATAACCAATTCAGATGCCCATTCTTTGGAAAAAATCGCTAGAGAATATCAAGTGATGGAGATGAAGGAAGCTTCATTTGCGGAATTTGCAAAAGTCCTTCATCAAGAAGAGGGGAGAAGAATCGTTGCAAATTATGGCTTAGATCCGAAATTAGGCAAGTATCATGAAACAGTATGCATGAAATGCTACACGCCTTTTTTCGAAACGGAAGGGATTTGCAGAGAATGTGGGAGTCATAAATGGGTGAAGGGAGTAGCATCAAGAATTACAGATTTAAAAGACGCTGCAAACGCTCCTTTTAGACCTCCATATATTCACCAAATACCATTAGACTATATCCCAGGCTTAGGAAAGAAGACGCTTCAAAAATTGCTGGATTATTTTTCTACCGAAATGCAAATAATCCATGAAGCTCCCTATGAAAAGTTAGTGGAAATCGTACCAATGAAAATTGCCGATTATATTGTTGCAGCAAGAACGGGAACCTTAAACTTGCAAGTTGGCGGTGGCGGGAAATACGGTAAAGTAAGAGTAGATAGTGCTAAAAATCCCACAATATAATTTGTGGGATTTTTAGCATTATGTCAAAGAATAAAGACAAATATCTCTTAATTCCTGCGTATCAGCACTGAGGGATTCATTTTTCAATATACCATCCAATGCGAAGCCGAGTTTTTCTGGAATAGCTCGGCTTTTCGTATTCGTGGAATCAACGCGAATCTCTATTCGATTAGCTTGTAGAGTCTCCATGGCAAGCTTTATTAACGCTTTTGTGCTTTCTGTAATATACCCTTTACCTGTATGGGCAGAATCACACCAATATCCAATTTCAAAAACACGCACTTTCCAATCGATAGAATGGAGGCCTGTTGAACCAATAAATTCATTTGTATCTTTTAAATAAATATGTAATCGGATATCTTCTCTTAAAATATATTTTGCATACGATTCTCGTACACCTGCTTCTACTTCTTCTAATGATTGTTCCTGATTTGCAAACGTCATCCAAGGTTTAAAAGCAGCTTTTGACCGCTGTATAGATTCAAACACATCTTTGCCGTCTCCAGGCATACATGGGCGAATTATTAATCTATCCGTTTCCATTGTTTCTGGTAAATCTATTAAAATTGGTTTCAATTTTCCTCACCTCAAATTTTAATCTATCATATCATTTCGTAAAATGACATAATTTTCAGATGTGTATTTCCTTTTAACGAATAATAGATTTCTAGTCATATGCCTTTCTTTTTTGCATAAACATAAACTAACAGACTTGGTAGGAGGAAAGGCAATGAAAAAGAAAAAATATCAGAATATCCTAACTACACATATACGTGAGCATTCCTCAATTTATTTATTTATCATTGTATTATTTTTAATGGGGGTCATATTTGGAGCGATTGTAGTGAATAGCTTATCTCTCACACAAAAGGAAGATCTCTACTATTATTTAACGCAATTTTTTGGACAGGTATCGAATGGACAAGTAGCGGAAAGCAAAGATTTATTTTTTCAAAGCTTCTCGCATAATAGTAAATATATTGGCTTTATTTGGCTACTAGGTATCTCGATCATAGGGCTTCCTATTATTTTAATTCTATTATTTATTAAAGGAATGGTAGTTGGCTTTACGGTTGGCTTTTTAGTAAATCAGATGGGCTGGCACGGATTTTTACTATCATTTGTGTCGGTTTTGCCACAAAATCTAATTGTTATTCCAATTTTTATTATTTCTGCTACACTATCAGTAGCGTTCTCTTTTAAAATGATTCGGCAACAATTTATGAAGAAAAAGGGAGAACCGATGCTGCCACTGTTTGCTAGATATACCTTTCTGTTAATGATTGCCTTTGTTATAATCGGAATTGCAGCAGCGGTTGAGGCGTATGTTTCGCCAATATTAATGAAAGCAGTCATTAATATGGTACAGTCTATTATTATCTTGGTGCCGTTTGTATAAAGGGAAAATCGTCCAGTTATCCATTTTGAATGTTTACAAAATATCGGTAATATTTATTTCAATATAAGAATTATTATTAATTGTTATTTATAATAATTTTTATTAGGATTCTTTTCCTACTTCTGTTATAATGAGATGGACAGTGGCTAGGGAGGGACTTTCGGAATGGAAAGTAGATTAGATAGAATAAAAAAGCTGTTGCATTCTTCGAGCTATAAATTAACTCCCCAAAGGGAAGCGACAGTTAGAGTATTATTAGAAAATGAAGAAGACCATCTTAGTGCAGAAGATGTATACTTACTCGTTAAAGAGAAATCTCCTGAAATTGGATTGGCAACCGTATATCGTACACTAGAACTACTAACGGAATTGAAAATTGTTGATAAAATAAATTTTGGTGACGGCGTTTCTAGATATGACTTGAGACAAGAAGGTGCAGCTCACTTTCATCACCATTTAGTATGTATTGAATGTGGAGCAGTAGATGAAATTCAAGAAGATTTACTAGGCGATGTAGAGAAATTAGTTGAGCGTGACTGGAATTTTAAAATTAAAGATCACCGCCTAACATTTCATGGTATTTGCCATCGTTGCACGGAAAAAAGTGAGGATGCATCATCCGCACAATAAACCTTTTCAAATGAGAAGGTTTTTTATTTTGCCTTTAGATGCTATTTTTGGAGGGAAAGGAAGCAAGAATACGTAGTCTGTGCGTATTCTTGCTTCCTTTCCATTTAGTTTGTTAATGCCAATACTATATTCTACAAATAACCCATCAGGTGTTAATTCTTAAATCAAACTTTATGAAAGAGTCTCTAAAAATATACTGATATAATTTCATTGATATTTTCATTTTAATGCCGATAATAAGTTGGACTGGAGGGATTTTTTTGTTTACTAAATTTCGTTTTGGAAATTTGAATATTGGAAGTAAATACGGTGTTGTTTTTGGCATCACACTTGTTCTATTTCTCTTTTCTATCCTCATAACTTACACATCATTAAATAAGATGGATTAGTGTAGATTCGATGGAATTGGTGGCGATTTTTCAAGAGAAATATACCCAAATTCCGCTATATTTTTTGGATGCAAATGATGAAAAACTAAACACATACTTAGAATTAAGTAAAAAGTTTACATCTACTGCATTAAAAATAGAAACAACTATTACAAACGAAGAAGGTAAAAAGTTATATTTACAAATCATTGAAAACAACCAAAAGATTGATGAAATATTCTTTAACTCAGTAGTACCAAATGTAAAAGATTTCAATACTTCTGCTTATAAAGAATTAGAAGAAGAAATTCAAGTCTTAGGAGAACAAGTAAATCAAAGTGGTGCGAAATTAAATGAAATTGCTGCACAAGAGAATGATTTATCTATTTCCGAATCCAAATCATTGGTTCAAAGAACAATATCTATTGTAACGACGCTAACTTTATTTATTGTTTTAGTTAGTATCATCGTATTAATTTTGATCAATAGAGGAGTATCTAAAAGCTTAAGAAAGGTTATCCAAGTGAGCGACTCTGTTGCACAAGGTAAATTAACGGAAGAACCTTTGGATGAAAATTCTAAAGATGAAATAGGTTTGTTATCTAAGTCTATAAATAAAATGGGGACTAATCTAAAAGAAACAATTCAAGATATTTCTAATATGTCTACTGTTTTAGACTACAGAAGTTTGGAAGTAGCTCGATCAACAGAAGAGGTAAGTACAAGCATTGACGCTATATCGACTACTGTTCAAGAATTAGTTCAAGGTGTAAATGTACAAGCAGATGCAGCAACTACCATTGCCAGTAATATGCAGGAATTCAATCAACAAATTATTGTAGCGGATGATCATGCAAATAATTTAGTGAATACTTCTGCTATAGTAATAGCTTCAAGTGAAAAAGGGAGCGAATTAATGACCCATTCATTAGAACAAATGCACGTTATCAATGAGATGGTGTTAAGTAGTGTAGAAAAAATGAAAGTATTAGAAACAGACACTTCAAATATTACAGCTTTAGTTACTTTTATAAAATCAATTGCTGAACAAACAAATTTATTATCATTAAATGCTTCTATTGAAGCGGCTCGTGCTGGTGAAGCAGGTAAAGGATTTGCTGTTGTTGCTGAGGAGGTTCGTAAATTAGCGGCTCAAACATCTGATTCCATTAAGGATATCACTGATTTGGTTACATCTATACGAGAAAATAGTGTTTCTTCTTTAGAACAACTTCAAAAAGGATACGAAGAGGTAAACAAAGGGGCGGAACAAATTAAATTAACGGATTCATCCTTTAAAGAAATAACCGCAGGAATTTCTAATCTAACGAGTAAGTCGAAAAGTATTTCTTCTATTATCAGCAATTTTAAAAACACAAGTTCAGATATCAGTTCTGCTGTTGAACAAATAGCAGCAGTATCTGAAGAGTCCGTTGCTTCATTCGAAGAAGTATCTGCTTCTATGATCAAACAAAACGATATGATGACGAGTATTTCTAAAAGCTTCATGGAACTTACTCAAATGGTGGAAGATATGAATAATATCATACAAAAATTTGAATTAGATAAGGAGGGAGAGGGAAATGCGTAACTCGATTAAAAAAGGTCTGTTGGCTAGTGTAATCATAGTTGTTCTCTCCTTCTTAGGTGCTTGTTCTGCAGATATAAAAGATGAGGATTCCACAAACAAAGTGAAGTTAAGCCTAGATGATAACAAAATTTATGTTGGTTTCTCTTTAGATACACTTGCTGAGGATAGATGGTACAAAGATAAAGATGCCTTTGAAACGACCATAAAGGAATTAGGTGGAGAAGTAAAAACGCTCGCTGCAAATGGAATAGACAGTGTTCAAATTAAGCAAGCAGAGCTGTTAATTGCAGAAGGAGTAGACGTATTAGTTGTTGTTCCCCATAATGCGGAAGTAACATCTGAAATTGTAGAGAAGGCACATAAAGCAAACGTAAAAGTCATTTCCTATGATAGATTGATTAAAAATGCAGATGTAGATTACTATATTTCTTACGATAATAAAGCGGTAGGTAAATTACAAGCAGCTGAAATTCTGAAAAAAGTAGATAAAGGGAATTTTGCCTATATCGGCGGAGCAGAAACTGATAATAATGCTGTACTAATAAAAGAGGGTGCGATGGAGGTTCTCAAACCATATATTGATAAAGGACAAATTAAACTTGTTTTTGATAAATATACGGAGGAATGGGAGCCTAAAAAAGCAGAAATTAGTATGGAAGAAGCGTTAAAAGAACAAAAAAATAATATTCAAGCCGTAATTGCCGCTAATGATGGTACAGCTGGAGGCGTAATTCACGCTTTACAGAAGAATAATCTAAATGTACCTGTTACTGGACAAGATGCAGAAGTAGCGGCAATTAAACGTATTCTTGCAGGTACTCAAACGATGACAGTATATAAGCCGATTCAGGCAATTGCTAAAAATGCTGCTGAAATAGCAATGAAAGCAGGGAAAGCAGAAAAAATAGAAACAACTACTACGGTAAATAACGGGAAAATAGATGTCCCTTCTATCTTATTAGATCCTGTAGTAATTACAAAATCAAATATAGATGAAACAGTTATAAAAGACCAATTCATCAAAAAAGAAGAATTAGAATAATCAATTTAATAAAAGAAACTAAATTGAAAGTAGACAATTGCAAATTATAAAAGGTCTAAGAACTTCAGCTCTACATTCTATATGGATTTGGCTAAGGGAACTTAGACTTTTTTATTTGCATTCTTAAAAATAGAAATAACTGGATGCCAACGGTGAAAGATTAAGTTAATTATTCAACGCTTAACTCTTTAAATTATATTTATTTCCATTATAATAAGAATAATAAGTCCATTAGGTATATTAATTGTCCAACCTGGCATAGCTTGTATTAGAGAAGCTATGGAGGGATTTTGGATGAGACAATGGACAAAGGCGATTATGAATACGTTAAAAGTGTTTCTCCTATTCACAGGATGTACGATACTTTTTTATTATGCTATCGTTTGGTTTAATCAAGAATATCAACAGCTTCACCGTTATGACGAGCCATCTGGTTCTGCCATTAAGGTGAATGCGGATAATAGTCTGGAAACAGAAAAATATTCATGGAGGGATCGAATATTCCTGTTTTATTTAAATGGGGAGTAATCCTATGGAAGATCAATTAAAAGATTTTATGCATTATTTACTAGTAGAAAAGGGTTTGGCGAGTAATACACTTGTATCATATGAGAGAGACCTAAAAAGTTATGTGAAGTATATGAAAAATGTGGAGAGATGCGATTTGAAAGAAATACAGCGTTCTCACATCATCCGTTTTTTAGGGTTTTTAAAGGATCAAGGTAAATCATCTAAAACAATCGCTCGTCATATTGCATCTATTCGTGCGTTTCATCAATTTCTTTTTCGTGATCGAGTGCTTGATGAGGATCCGACCGTACATATTGAAACACCACAGGCAGAAAGAACATTGCCAAAAGTTTTATCAATGGAGGAAGTGGAAGCACTGTTGGATTTCCCGCATAAAAATGATCATTATGGACTTAGGGATAAGGCAATGCTTGAACTTCTTTATGCAACAGGAATCCGTGTGAGTGAGTTAATTAATTTAAATATTGATGATGTTCATCTTACTATGGGATTTATTCGATGTATCGGAAAAGGAAATAAAGAAAGAATTATCCCAATTGGTGGAGCGGCAACAAGAGCGTTAGAGGAATATTTAAAGGAAGCGAGACCTGCGTTCTTACAGCATAAAAAGTCGACGGAAAATTCCTTGTTTTTAAATCATCATGGAAACCGACTAACGAGACAAGGCTTTTGGAAAATCTTAAAACGTTTAGGCAAGGAAGCACATATTGAAAAAGAAATAACGCCACATACGTTAAGACATTCTTTTGCTACCCATTTATTGGAAAACGGTGCCGATTTAAGAGCAGTTCAGGAAATGCTTGGACATGCTGATATATCGACAACGCAAATATACACCCATGTAACAAAAACAAGGTTGAAGGATGTATATAGTCAATTTCATCCGAGAGCTTGATTTTCTCATTCTAAAGAGATTACGAATTACATACATTTGAAAAGAGCACTTAAGCAGTGTTCTTTTTTCATTTTTGTGAAAAAAACGTTATAATAAAGAGGAGAAATACATAGGGATTTAAAATTTTCATAAATTAGTGAAATGCTTGTTGAAAAAGATGTCAGACTTCTGACGATTATGCTATAATTTTGTAGGTTAAAGATACATATCATAGGGTAAAATAGGATGACTAAAATGGTAAAAGGAGGATATAAATGTCTACATATAAATATAATCGCGTTTTCCTAATTGTAATGGATTCGGTTGGGATTGGCGAAGCACCTGATGCGAAAAAGTTCAATGATGAAGGAGCGCATACACTTTTGCATATTGCTGAAAAAATGAACGGACTGCATATGCCGAATATGGGGAAACTTGGCCTTAGCAATATAGAAAAAATTGCTGGTGTAGATCCCGTTGAAAAACCTCTCGCATATTTTACAAAAATGCAGGAAGCTTCTAATGGAAAAGATACAATGACAGGTCATTGGGAGATAATGGGGTTGAATATTGAAACACCATTCCGCGTTTTTCCAGAAGGATTCCCAGATGAGTTATTAAATGAAATCGAAGCAAAATCAGGACGGAAAATTATCGGTAATAAGCCAGCAAGTGGAACAGAAATTTTGGATGAATTAGGCGAAGAGCATATGAAAACAGGTGCTTTAATTGTCTATACTTCAGCAGATTCTGTACTACAAATTGCTGCCCATGAAGAAATAGTACCATTAGATGAGCTGTATCGTATTTGTGAAATTGCTAGAGAATTGACGTTAGACGAAAAATATATGGTTGGCCGTATTATTGCAAGACCTTTTGTTGGAGAACCAGGAAACTTTAAACGTACAGCAAATCGTCATGATTATGCACTAAAACCATTTGATCGCACGGTAATGAATGAATTGAAAGATAATCAAATAGAGAGTATTGCCATTGGGAAAATCTCTGATATC